>JANLTF010000147.1:0-23001 GCA_031362825.1 Acidobacteriota bacterium
CCGGCTCGATCATCGATCGCTCAAACGGGTCGGCAGATGTTGGTGTTCCGCGAATCTCGCTGGTCAGCATCGATGTACCGAGTTACTCGCCCGATGTATGTCCAATGTGCGCACAGGGCCTTGAGGCCATCAAACCGGGAAGCAGGACGGTGACTCCGAAATGAGCCGACGCTGCTGCTTTCTTTCGATGGACGAAATGGGCCACTACGTCGCTGATGACGATCTTGCTGTCGCGCCGCTGGGCGATCTCGGTTGGGACGTGTCAACCGTCTCGTGGCGTGAGAGAACCGTCGATTGGAATGATTTTGAGATCGTTGTCATTCGAACGCCGTGGGATTATCAGCGTTCGCCAAACGAATTTCTCACCGTTCTCGAAACGATCGATTCGTCATCCGCACGACTCGAAAATCCGCTCGATGTCGTAAAATGGAATCTTGACAAGCGGTATCTGCTCGACCTCGAGTCGCGCGGTTTGCGAATTGTGCCGACGATCTGGGATGGCGTATACGATCAGCGTTCGTTCTATCGGTGGATGGCCGACCTTAGCTGCGACGAACTGATAATCAAACCGACGGTCAGTGCGACCGCCGAACACACGTATCGTTTAGCCGAATTCGATCCCTCGCTCGTCGAGGTTTTTGCTTCGCGGCAATTCATGGTCCAGCCGTTTTTGGAGAATGTCGTGACTGAGGGCGAGTATTCGCTTTTTTATTTTAACGGCGAATACAGCCACACTATTTTGAAATCTCCAAAGACCGACGATTTTCGCGTTCAGGAAGAACACGGCGGCCTGATCACAGCGGTCGAACGGACGCCGGAACTGAGCGATGCCGGTCGACGAGCGTTTGAAATGATATCGCCCTCGCCGCTGTATGCCCGCGTTGATCTGGTTCGCGATGACGAAAATGAATTTGCGTTGATCGAACTCGAACTGATCGAACCGGCACTATATCTACGAATGAACGCCGACGCACCGGCAAGATTTGCTGCGGCGATAAATGACCGGATGAGTTGAGCTATGGCGGAGAGCGAAAACCTTACACAATTCTGGGAACGATTTTGTACAGAGAAACCACATATATCAGGGGACGAATCGTATCAATCGTGGTATTTCGGAAACTCGCCTGAGATGGCATCGGATCTTGCAGCATTAGTGATCTGCGGCGAAAAGACGGCGACGGCAAGTCTCGAAGCGGTCAACAGGATCAAGCCACAAGAGACTCCGATACCAGACGGCTACAGTGTCGTCACAGATTTTTTCGGCGAGCCGCTGTGTGTGATCCAGACTGTCGAGATCCGACATATACCGTTCGACGAGGTCGATCCTCAGTTTGCGTCTGATGAGGGCGAGGGCGACCAGTCGCTGGAATTTTGGCGTATCGCTCATCACGCCTATTTTACACGTGAGGCGGCGGAACTTGGCGTTGATTTTGACGAGCGTTCGTTGATCTGCTGCGAACGATTTAGGCTTTTATATCCGAAATGAATTACCGGCTTCTATTACAATACGACGGCACCGATTTTCACGGTTGGCAGGTGCAGGAAGGCTCGCGGACGATCCAGGGCGAACTCGAACGGGTGATCGGCATGATCGAGGATGCGGATGTAAAGGTCGTCGGTTCGGGACGGACGGATGCGGGCGTTCACGCGGACGGACAGGTCGCGAATGTGCGTCTGAATCGGGTCTTCACGCCCGAAAAACTCAAACACGCGATCAACGGCAACATGTGGCGCGACATACGTATTATGAAGTGCGAGGAAGCACCGGACGAATTTCACGCCCGTTTTAATGCGAGGTCGAAAACTTACGTTTACCGCGTCGTAAATGCTCCGGTCATGTCACCATTCTGGCGAAGATTTGCTCACCACGAATCGAGGCCGCTCGATGTCGGGCGGATGAACGACACTGCGAGACTATTCCTCGGCGAGCATGATTGGACAGCGTTTTCATCGGCTCAGGCGGACGGTGAGAACCGTGTGCGAAACGTCACCGATTTCACCGTCGAATCCCGCTGGGACGACCGAGCGCAGGGCGTGATGGTCGAGTTTCGCATCAGCGCCAAGGGGTTTTTGCGTTACATGGTCCGCTCGATCGTGGGCACAATGCTCGAAGTCGGGCGTGGCGAAAAAGATTCTGATACAATTCAAACGGCAATTATCACAGGAAATCGTGACCTCGCTGGCAAAACAGCCTCGGCCCAAGGCCTGACGTTGTTGAAGGTCGAATATGACTAAATTGCCGCGAAAAGGCGCAAAAGCACAAAATAAAGAGGTATTTTTTGCCCGCGAATCACGCAAATGATCGCGAATAAAGGCAAAGATAAATAAATCAGTATTTTTCTTATTCGCGTCTATTCGCGTGATTCGCGGGCAAAGACCTAATGACCATTTATCACATAGTATTACCCGAAGCATGGGCCGCGTTTGATGGCGACCTTTACGAACACGCCAGTCTCGCGAGCGAGGGGTTTATCCATTGCAGTTTCGATCACCAACTCGACGGTGTGATCGAACGGTATTACAGCGGTGCGGATAAGATCATCTTGCTTGAGATCGACAGCGAAAAATTGACGAGTGAACTCGTCAACGAACCATCGACCGGCGGCGAGATCTATCCGCACATCTATGGCCCCGTAAACCGCGACGCGATCGTCGGACAAGAGGAAAGAAATTTAACCACAGATGCACACGGATAAGCACAGATAAGAATGGGTATTTAGCCGCGTCCATCTGTGTCTATCTGTGGTTTCAATTAAATGTACGAGAATTTTGCCGGAATCGTAATACCAAACACCGCCGAGGCTGAACTGTTGGCGGCGATAGATCCGGCGCGTCTGCCGCGGCATATTGCGATCATTATGGACGGCAACGGGCGTTGGGCAAAACGGCAAGGCAAGCCGCGGATCTTCGGCCATCGGGCCGGGTCCGACTCGGTCAAGGCGATCATCGACACCTGTGCCCGTATGCAGATCGAGGCCGTCACGCTTTATGCGTTTTCGACTGAAAATTGGAAACGCCCGAAGGCCGAGGTCTCGGGCCTGATGTCGATGCTCAAACGCGTCCTCAAACGCGAATTAGACGAGGTCCACGGCAACAACATCCGTTTCCAAGCGATCGGCGATCTCCACGGCCTCTCAACAGATGTCCAGAATGAACTCGCCGCAGCGACCGCGAAGACCCGCCAAAACACCGGAATGGTCCTCAGCGTCGCCCTAAATTACGGCGGCCGTGCAGAGATCGTCAGGGCAGTTAAGCTTGCCGTTGCAGACGTCGAACGCCGCAACGACGTGGTCGATCACCTGACCGAGGCCGATATCGAACGACACCTATATACGTGGAATCTACCCGATGTTGACTTGATGATCCGCACAAGCGGTGAATTTCGCATATCGAATTTTTTGCTCTGGCAGCTCGCCTACAGCGAGATCTACGTCACGCCGACGCTGTTTCCGGATTTTCGGCGGCCTCAGATCTTTGAGGCGATAATCGACTACCAAAAGCGCGACCGGCGCTTCGGCGGCGTGAAGTAGCAGTTGTCGGTTGTCAGTTGTCGGTTGTCAGTGCATGACTCCCGGCTCGGTCGCTGACAACCGAAAACCGAAAACTGACAACTATGAAGACCCGTTTACTCACAGCCGCCATCGCCTTGCCGATCATCATTGCATCGATCGTGCTTCCTGCGTATTTTCCGCAGACGGTTTGGCTGTTTGTGGCGATTGCGGGTTTTGCATTGGCGGCAGGACTATTTGAGTTTTACTCGCTGACCAAAAAGCTTGAACTTAAAGCCGACGCTGCTGTTGGGTATTTGGGAGCTGCGGCGTTGTTCATCGGCTTTGTTTTCGACGCTCCCGCAAAGGCTCCTGATCTTCTGACCGCCAGCGTTGCAGGAATTATCATCGCCGTTCTGATCTCGCAAGCCTTTCGCTTTCAAAAAGATTTTTCTAAGATGCTCACCGGCATCGGCGTCACATTGCTTGGTGTATTTTACGTGGCGTTCCTTGGCGGATTTTTGGTCGCGATGCGCGTCGGATTCGAAACGCCCGAGAACCTCTCGACGCACCTTCTCGCGTTCTTTTTTCTGGTGATCTTCGGCTCGGACGCCGGAGCATATTTTGCGGGCCGTGCGCTCGGCAAACACAAACTCGCACCCGCGATATCGCCCGGCAAAACCGTCGAAGGCCTCATCGGCGGAATCGTCGCCGCAGCCGCATTTGCGGCACTCGCAACTTGGTGGTTCTTTCCCGAACTACCGTTCAAATGGTCGATCCCGCTTGCCGTCGTGCTTGCTGTCGTCGGCGTACTCGGCGACCTATGCGAAAGCGCTATGAAACGCGGTTCAAAAACAAAGGACGCCGCCAGCATCCTACCGGGCCACGGCGGCCTCCTCGATAGGCTCGACAGCTTGCTTTTCGGGGCGCCGATACTCTATTATTTCGCACGTTTTTATTTTTAGTTTTACCCTATTCCAAATTAGCAACGACAAAGGAGAAACAATCGAATGAGTGAAGAATCTGACAGACAGGCAATGGTCGATCGCTTTGAGTTTTTTGCGGCAATATTGCTCGGCCTCGCGGCTATTTGCACGGCATTATCGAGCTTTCAGGCCGGGTTGTGGGACGGCATCCAGGCGGACAATTACGGAAAGGCCAATACCGAGGCGACCAAGGCCGCGAGCGAGCAGGCTCGTGCAGTCGTCCAGATGTCAAAGGACGCGCAGATCGATATCACCGCAATGCGGCTCGTCCTGGAGGCAGATGATGCGACAAATCCTGCGGACGACGTCCGTTCACGCTACATCGCCACATATTTGTACACAAAACAGATGAGTGATGCGGGCTACAAAGCTCTCGGATTGCCGCCTGAGGCGAAAAAAGAGATCGTCGATGATCCAAACACGGCTGCTGAAGAAAAGCAGGAAGCCCTCTCGGAAGCGTTACTCGAAAAGGCGATGGAGACCGAGCTTGCCGACAGCGAAGAATATCGAAAAGAGATGATGGCTCCGGCCACCGCTCTCTTCGAGCAATCGGAAAAGACCTTTAAGGACGGCCAGGAGGCCAATAATATCGGCGATAGTTTTGAACTCGCCAACGTGTTGTTTGCGGTCAGCATGTTCTTTATGGGTATCGCGTTGGTTTTCAAGACCGATATCAAATGGAAGGTCCTGATCGCCGGCGGCGTGATGCTCGTGGTCCCGTTTATCTATATTCTGACGTTGAAATGGACGTTCTGACCTTTTTAATTGGGAGCGGAAGTGTCTAAATTATGAGTAGACACTTCCCTCAGATGATCATTTTGCCTTGCCCGATCCTGTTTGATATTTGAACTTTATTGGTCTATATTAACCGCACGCAGGTAACAAGGATCAGAATTTAAGACGAAAATTCATTCAGGAAGTAGCCGGAATTCTAGGACGCCCATATGTCACTATTAGGTATCGAACAAACGCCTGAAGATGCAGCCCGTCAAATGGCCGTCCAGAACAAGGCCAATACCATTTTCATACTTAGCCTCGTTAGTATCTTGTTTTGCTGCATAGGCGGCATTGCAGCCTCGATCGTGGCAAGCCGGGCAAAAAATGACGCCGCCGCAGGAAATCTCGACAGCGCCGAAAGTCAGATCAATACGGCAATGATATTGATGATACTCTCCTATGTGCTTGGAGCTGGCAGTATCTTTAGCCGCCTAATGTAGATAAAACCATTACCTTAGAGGTTTCCACGCCGCCGCTGTTCTTCTTCGATCGAGACAAACAGCGCCTTAAAATTGCCCTTGCCGAATCCTTTACAGCCCTTGCGTTGAAGGATCTCATAAAACACTGTCGGCCGGTCCTCGACAGGCTTAGTGAAAATCTGTAATAGATATCCTTCGTCGTCGCGGTCAACTAAGATCCCTAACTTCTTCAGCGATTCCAGGTCCTCGTCTATCGGGCCCACTCGATCCAAAAGATCGTCGTAATAGGTATCCGGGATCGTCAAAAATTCAACGCCGTTATCCATTAATTGTGCGACCGTGCTCCGAATATCGCGGCACAGCAAAGCGATGTGCTGGGCACCGGCGGAGCGGTAAAAGTCGATGTACTCCTGTATCTGTGACTTGCCGCCTTTGCCCTCTGCCGGCTCGTTGATCGGGAATTTAATATTGTGCTGACCGTCGCTCATTACGATCGACATCAGTGCCGAATACTCGGTCGAAATGTCTTTGTCGTCAAACGTGATATAGCGGAAAAACCCAAGCACATCACGATAAAAATCGCACCAATGCCCCATTTTCCCAAGCTCGACGTTCCCCACAATATGATCGACCATCATAATTCCCGTCGGCTCACCTGCTACGTTCTGCTCAGTAAAACCCGGCAGAAAAACGCCATTGTACGTTTTGTCAGAACCACCTGCGGTAGCGGGTGATTGAATGCTGTCTCCATTCGACGCTGAGCCCTTACTCACGTGCGGGCTACTGACACCATACGAGATGAACGAGTGGATCGTATCGCCATAAGTCGCGATCGCCGAATGCCGGACCGAACCATTCTCGTCAACAAGATCACGCGGCTCCGTTATCGGCGTCGCTCCACGCCTGACCGCCTCATTAAACGCATGGTCGGCATCCTCGACATAAAACGCAATATCGCGCACACCGTCGCCGTGCTGCTTGATATGCTCCGCCGCCGGATGCTCCGGATTAAGCGGCGTCGTCAGCACGAAATTGATATTCGTCTGCCGCATCAAATACGAGGTCGTCTCACGGTTCCCCGTCTCCAGCCCCGAATACCCGGCCCGCGAAAACCCGAACGCCTTACGATAATAAAACTCCGCCTGCTTTGCATTGCCGACGTAAAACTCAACGTGATGTATCTTCTTCAGTCCTAATGGATTTTGTGTTGTCATGATTACTTTTTATGTATTTGCCTTGCCATATCTAAGATTCCAACTGCAAGCTCACTGTATTTTAGGGTCACCGGATTCAACTTTAATAATCCGCTAAGACCGATACTTTTTTGACTTGGAAATCGCTCATTAAGTTCTTTTGCGTGAATCAAATAGAACTCCCACTGATCAAGATCGAGAGGGTTTACAGTTTTCTTATCCCGATGGTTCAATAGACAAAAAATATAAAGATCTGCCTGTCGTATCAACTCGGCGGATGACAGGTTTGTACTCGAATCCCAACCGTATGTTGGACGAATAGTAAATCTGATTTGAGATAGCTTGGTCTGTGTCCACGATTGGCAATAAGCTGCAGATTTTATCTCGATCTTTGTGTCATCAGAAAGCTTTAGGTCGTACGCATCCCATTCGGTTCTAGTACCACTTTCAGCGAGTTGTAATGCATTTGCCACGATGAACTCTGCCAAAATACCTCGTGTAGCATTGCTTACCAAATCTGAGACAGACCATCGCCAGAAGTCAGCTAACGTAACTGAAAGAATAGTATCTTTCAAAACAAACGGCTCGTCACCGTTCTTTCGTTCAATTTTGAGAGCAGAAAGCTCAGAACTCTTACCTAACATTGCTTCCACCAAGTTATCTTCGACCGATGCCGTTATATATTTTTCCTAATCCTCAGTCCATTCAGCGACACAACAGTAAATGAACCCTTAAGTTCAGTTTTGTGTTCGATGAATAAGTCTAAAAGTCGCCTGATCTTTCGGGAGACCGGTAATTTTTTAAGGCGGAGCAGAACAACGCCGTTGGTGGCTGATCGCTCACGAAATACGAGCTCACCGAAATCTTTGTCGTAGGTCAATAACAGTGCTTCGGTCGTTTTTGCTATTGCCAGGACCGCATCGTCCTCAATGCCGGGGTTGATCTCTTTGATATCAGAAACATCAAACCCCGCCTCACGAAGAGCCGAGACGATCTCGAACTCAATGTTTTCATCTGCCAGCAACTTCATGCCGTTTCAACCGCAAACGGATAAATGTAGTCAAGGCTAAGAGAACGTCTTGCGTAATCAAGACACGCAAGTATCTGATCATGGTTCAGATGAGGATATGAGTGAAGGATCTGGTCGATCGTTTCCCCGTCGGACAGCTTTTCGAGAATGAACTCGACGGTAATCCTTGTGCCTTTGATCACCGGCTTACCAACCATGATCTTTGGATCTATTTCTATCAGGTTTTCCATACTTACCTCATAATTTTATCCCCAACTCCAATTCACCACCAAGACCTGATTCAATTATCTTTCGCAGCGTTGAGAGGCGAACGTCCTTAATGTCGTTTTCGACACGTGAAATATAAGCCTTGTTCGTCCCGCATTTTTCAGCGAGCTCCTGTTGGGTCAAGCCTTTCTTTTTACGGGCTTCTTGGATCATAAAACCGAGTTTGAATTCCTCAAAGCCTCGCTCGACTTCGTCTCTTGCGGGCGTTCCAACTTTGCCGAATTTTTCATCGGCAAACTCGTCTATTGTTCTAATGTCACCCTTTTTCAGCATAATATTCCTCTCTGATCCTCATTGCACGGTCGATCTCATTTTGCGGAGTCTTTTGAGTTTTCTTCTGAAAGCCATTCATCAGGATCACTACTTTTCCTTCGTCAAAGAAACAAAATACGCGATAGATATTCCCGCCAAACTGTGTCCGCATTTCCATCAGCCCTTCGGTGCCCGCTAGTGCTTTCAAATGATTTCGCGGTATATCTTCGACGGTTCGTAGAATCTTGATCGACCAGTACAGTTTCTCTTGAACCTTTCGCGGCTGCTTATCAAAAAATTCGTCAAAGTACCTCTTGAACAGAATGACTTTTCTTACATCCTCGCTCATATTAATTCTAGAATAAGTTGTCCAATAAGACAACTATTTCCAAAAACTCTCAATATACTTCCTCGTCACCTCTTTCAGCTCCGCATACGACGGAATGACGTATAAGATCGGCTGCATGTCAGAGTAATCATATTCGGTGTTGATTACTTGCTCTAAATTAAACAGGCGGCGTTCGACGCGGTCGGAGAAGGCGTTTTCGAGTTCGCCGAAGCTTGAGAGCAGGCCGGCACCGTATGCTTTGATCTCGCCTTCGTGTTCGACCATGCCGAATTCGACGGTGAACCAGTAGAGGCGGCCGAGTTGTTCTAGTTGTTCGTCCGTCGCGATGCGGGCGCCGTGGCCAATGAATTGCGAAAAGTCGGCAAAATTCGGGTTTGTGAACATCGGTATATGGCCAATAGCTTCGTGGACGATGTCCGGCTCGGGCGTATAAGCCGGGTGCGAGTGGTGTCGGATGTACTGTGTACAAAGCATCACGCGATACGAAAGCCACGAAAGAAAACCGCGAGTCTCGACCAGCCCTTCGATCGGTGCAAGCCGAAATCCGGTCAGTTCTTTCAGACGGCGGTTCATCTCAGAAAGCTGCGGAATACGATCGGTCGTGATGCCGAGATCTTTCTTCGCTCGCAGGTAAAATGGCGATGCGTATTTCTGTTGTAGCTCCTCTAATTCCTCGGCGACATAGCGCCAAACACGCTGTTCGCGGGTGTTGTAATCTACGTCGGTTATCTCGCCAGTCTCGCGAAAGCTCTTGGCACACTGGGCGATATAGTCGCGGCGTGTGCGGTATTCCGCGTCGCTTGCTCCCGGATGATCAAGCGCGAGTTCGTTGATATTCTCAAACTTAAGATCCTTAAACTCCGGCAATTCGGAGTCAGAGACGGTAAAATTCTCGATCGCAAAATCGGCTTCGGGCGAGGTCGTGGCGGTGTCGTTCAGCATTGAGGCGGCGGCTCCTTTCATAAGTTCGATGTAATTCGAATCGGCAGAGTTATCTAAGAATAAGTAATTGTAATGGAAGTCATCGATAGGTTGAATAGGGAATCTACGTTATTGCTTCAATTGAACTTTAGAAATTAAGTTTATTTGCCTCGTTTGCTTTATAATACGAACTGGAGATTGCCTTTCCGCTATGATCGACGAAATTGACCGAAAAATACTAAAGGAACTTCAAGAGGACGCACGCACAAGCTACGCCGAACTCGGCCGCCGCGTCGGCCTCACAACGCCCGCAGTCATCGAGCGCGTTCGCAAACTCGAGGATGCGCAGATCATCACCGGTTATCGGGCTGACATCGATACGTCAAAGGTCGGCCTGCCGATCATGGCGTTCGTTCGGATGAGCATCACAGGCGTCGATTACAGCCACATAATCGAGGTCGCGAAAGCGTCAAACGAAGTACTTGAATGCCATCGCGGTACGGGCGGTGATTCGTTCATAATGAAGGTCGCGGTAGCGAGCGTCGAGCACCTGCAAGAAGTGATCGACCGCCTCGTCCCGTACGGCATCACAACGACAACTATTGTCCTGTCGTCGCCCGTAAAACGCCGCGTGATCGAGGTCTAACGCCAGTTGCCGATCAGGACAAATCCAGACCAAAAATACGGGTGCGAGAATGAGCGGTCTGATTTCGGGTCGTTCGGGTCGCCGATGAGATTTCGCTGAGCTTGTTGCAGAGCTTCGGCTTTTGATAGCCTTGGATTTTCCTTTCGCAGGCGGTAAAAATTCTTCATCAGCAACGCCGTACTTTCGTCATAGACAGACCAGAGCGAAGCAAGTACAGCCTTGCCGCTTTTTGCCTGAATGGCGGCGGCCAGCGAATCGACCTCGAGGCCGTTTGATGCAGTGGTGAGGGCGGTATTGCAGGCCGATAGCGTCACGAGCTCGACGTCGCGAAAGTCTATCGCCGCTGTTTTACTCATATCTTCAAGCGATAACAGCTTGCCGTTTCCGAGCAGCAGCGACGAGGTCGACCAATTCTCTCCAAGGCGAAAATGGCTCGCCAGATGGACGACGGTAAATTTGCGGCGCCCGTCAGCGTTTTTTAGCGCGAGCGAATCAGTAAGGTTCTTGACCGTAAATTCTTTGTCGAGAAAGCGTTTGCCGTCGATAATTCCGGTTTCGTTTGGATTGCTTTCATCGCGAATGATAGACATCAGTTCTTCTTTAGAGCCGGGAAGCGCATCGACCTTTACTTTTTGATTTGGCTGGTCAGGATAAATTACCGTCTGCTCCTCCGAGATTCCCATGCCGAGGGCACGCCATTGGACATCGCTCCCGGAAATTTGTTCGCGTGATCTCGGCGTGATGACGACGTTTTGATACGTTTCTGCTAAATATGTACGGCCTTCCGGCGAGAGAGCGGCGATAGGAACATAACGGAGCAATCCGTCGAGCGACCAAACAAGCGTTTTTGCGCCGGAGGCCGCAAGGTCTTTCTCGATCGGTTTGATCAGAATATCGTACAGCTCTTTCCCGAGCGGTCGCGGATCGACGTTTGTGTCCGTTAGCGCTTTGCGAAACGCGAATATCTTTTTGTTCAGCACCTCGGCGTTCACATCGGTTTTCCCGTCGATCTGCAACGTCGGCGTTGTCATGATCACGCGATAGCGATTCTCCGTGATAACCGTGTATAGGGCCACCGTTCCGCTGCCCCAATCCTTGACTTTGTTCTGTAAAACGCGGTCCGACGCGATCTTTCCGGCATTCTCCGTGCCGACCTCGTTGACGAGTTCCTTTTCCAAAAACAGCTTGAATGCGGCGTTGACATCAGCAACCTGACCAGATAGCTTGCGATGTTGCGAATCTTCTTCGCGCGACAACGGCTGAGACCGTTTCTTGTCGTCAAGCCGGCGAAACTGCTCGCCGATATCGGCTGCTCTGTCGGCGAGAGCCAAATACCGATCTATCAATTCCCGCTCTTTCGGCGTCAACCTCACACGCTTGCTCAGGCCCTCGATCTCGTTCGCGTCACGCTCGACAAACTGAGAAAACTCCTCTTCCTTCAACATCTGCAACACTTCGTCAGCCTCAGCAAATCGTCCAAGCCCGATAAGCAGATCGGCGAGAAAACGGTATTTATCTACGAGGCGATTTACGTAAAGCCGCGGGTCATAAGGCTTTTTTGCTCGAAGCGTCTTTCTGATCTCTTGATATCGATTGATAGCTTGCTTGCCGTAAAAAACAGCCATCCGCGAGTCCTTTTCGGCCCACGAATCCATCAGGCCCAATTGTGTTGCGACCTCGATGCTCTCAACTCCATTTTGCTTCCAAATAGCAAGTACGTCCTTGTAAAAACTAACCGGTTCGGGCGGACGGTCCGATCCCGCGTAACGCGAATCGTCAAGGATCGGATCGCTCGATTCCTGATAATAGACGGTAAATGGCTGGTTGAAATATTGGACGTAGTAACGCTCCAACCCCTGCGCGAATCGCGTATCGATGCGGTCTCCGTCCTTGTCGTAGCCGCGTTTCGGCGGCTCGATCGCGAGTTTGTCGTATTTGAAAAGAGAACGTTTATCGACCAGTTCGTCGTAAAGGAAGCCAAGCTTCGCAAGAGCGTTTTCGTTAACCTCGCGTCCGCTAAATTGTCCGAGCAATGACAATCCCTGCTGAAACTCGCGAGCCGCTGCGGCGTTTTCGCCACGCTCGGCATAAACCGCACCGATTGCGAGCAATGCACAAGCGGCATTCGCCTGGTCGTCTAGATCAAAATATATCCTCGCGGCATTTCTAAAATGATCGAGCGCTGTCGAATATCCAGCCGGTTTTCGCTGTCTGAGATAAAATCTACCGAGTTGGAATGCCGAACCCGCCTCGCGGCGTTTCAGAAATTCGGGCGGCAGCGGGCGAGGCGTCGGCGTTTGCGCGAAAACTCCGATCGACAGGAAAGCGAACGCTGCTACAGCGAACAAAATTATGGCGGCAAAACGTTTCATTACTTCGCGACTGCGATGATAGAACGAATTGCCGCCAATTAAAATGCACTAACGCCCGTTATTTCTTTTTCTTAGGCTTTTCGGTCATCTTGCCGTCAAATTCCTCGCCGTTCGCCTCGGCCTCTTCTTTGGTCTTGCGAACGATCTGATCCTCGTGATGCGGCGGAGCGTAGATCGTGTAAAGCTTGAGGTCTTCGCTGGCCGAGACGTTGATCACATTGTGTTTCGCACCAGCCGGCACGATCACAGCGTCGCCGTCTTTGACGTTGTAGGTCGTCTTGTCGATGATCACACGCCCTTTCCCGCTCTCGAAACGTAAAAACTGATCATTCTCAGCGTGAACCTCAGAGCCGATCTCTTCCTTTGGCTTAAGACTCATTAGTACGAGTTGTGAATGCTGACCCGTGTAAACTACCTTACGAAAATTCTTGTTTTTGAGAGTGTCTTTCTCAATATTTGATTTGTATCCTTTCATATTCTCTTTTTCCTAGAATGATTATGGCGTGAAATACGAATAGTAAAGTTAGCTAGCGCACATAACTCAAAACTAGATTCGACCGTTCAAGAGAGCGAGGCCAAAAAGATCTCCGCTTTCTGATGGATCGCGGTTTTTTTGCTGTTATCCCATTTGTCAAGGGTTTTTACGAGCATTCCCAGCCTCGGATTCTTCAGAAAAAAGACTCGTTGCGTGTCCAAAAATCTCCAAAACAGTGCGTCCCAGGTTTCTTGCCAGTCGCCCTTTGGATAGTCGCTCATCTTCATCAAATAGTTGCTGCCGCTGATGTAGGGCTTTGTCGACATCATTCCGCCATCAGCAAATTGGCTCATCCCGTAAACATTTGGCACCATCACCCAGTCATATGCATCGATGAAAAGTTCCATGAACCAGCGGTGAACTTCGTCGGGATCAAACTCGCACAAGAGCATAAAGTTGCCGAGCACCATCAAGCGTTCGATGTGGTGGCAATAGCCGGTTTTCAGTACCTTTTTGATAGTTTCATCGACCGGTAAAATGCCGGTGGTACCGTCATAAAAACTTTCAGGGATCTTGTTCGTAAACCCCCAAAAATTTCGAGTTCTCTCATCTCTGCCCTTAGAGACGTAAACGCCGCGAATGAACTCACGCCAGCCGATTATCTGCCTAATAAATCCTTCAAGGGAATTGATCGGAATACTGTTCGCCACGCCGTGGTCGAGCGTTTTCTCGATTATTTGCTGCGGCGTGATCATCCCGACGTTCAACATAGGAGTCAGTAAGCTGTGGTTGAGCAACGCTTCGTGCCGTACGATCGCATCTTCGTAATCGCCAAATTCCGCGACGCGCACCTCTAGGAATTGCGTCAGCCAATCATCGCTCGCGGCATGACCGATCGGGTAATTTATCGCGTCGCTCAGTTCACCAATATTGTTTGCGAAATGCTTGTCGGTATAGGAAACTGCTTCGTCGAAGTAGCTGTCTCGTTGCGGAAATTCAACGGTGGCGATGGCCTTTCCCTTCGGGTACTTTTTGCGATTCTCAACATCAAACGTCCATTGGCCGCCGACGGGTCCGCCCGATTCGTCGATCAGGATATTTCGTTTTGCTCGCTCTTGCTTGTAAAACTCAGTCTGGAAGAACTTCTTCTTCGACGGTTTGAAAAAATGTTCAAGATCTTGATTTGAATTTAAGAACATCGGCGACTCGAACGTTTCGAGACCTAATCCGGATTTTTCACAGGCAGACATTATCCGACGAAATAGCCAGTCATCGACCGGATCGACGACCGCGATCGCCTCAAATCCTAATTCGTGTAAATGCGGTATCAATTGCCGAATGTCCGACTCGGATTCCGTGGATTGGATATAGTTGACGGCGATGCCCGTTTCGGCGAGAAAATTCTCGTAGAATTTCATGGTCGCCCGGTGGAAAGCGATCTTTTGCTTGTGAAAATTATAGTGTCTGAAAAACAAAAATTCCTCGATCAAATAGATTGAACCGTCCACGTCGAACAACGGATTTGATTCGAATAACTGATGAGGAAAGATGAGTTTGGCGGTTTTCATTGACGTCTAGAGCAGATCTTTTGCACATTTTTTCCAAAACGCGAAAAACGACGGAAAATTACCTTTCACACTCGTCATCCACGTGCGAGCGTCTTCCGTTCCGACATAGTTATTTAGCGGATGCTCTTTGAAATAGATCTCGCGTTGCGCAACCTTTTCGAGTTCGGAGAATTCGGCGACCCAGACATTTATCCCGGGGATGTTTTCTTTTGCGAGAGCGATACAAAAATCGATACTCTTCTGCGACACGGGATATTTTTGAAAGACCGATGGTTCAAGCAGCAAGATACGATTTGCCTGAACGTCGGTTCGCCAGTTCGAATCGACGTTGTAGAAATTGTAAACGAGCGTCGGTAAGCTTGGGTCGATGTCTAGCGCATCGGTATTAGGCAATGGCGTCGATAGTGTTGGCTCAACGACGTCATCCAAGATCACCGGGATCTCCAAGCCTTCAAATCTCTCGTAATCGACATCTAAAAACGTATGGCGTTGGTTAGTATGGCAATACTTGTTTATATTCTCCTGGTTTGCGTAGTAAAGCTTGTTGCTATTTGCGCCGCTCACCCATTGCCAGCTGAGTGCGTTGCTCGCCCAATCCGCGTCTAGCAGATGGTAGTACATCCACCCGGCCGGCGTTTTCCAATGGCATTTTGCTATATTACAGGCGATCGATGCGACGTACATCCGCAGATGGTTGTGCATGTAACCTGTTTCGTAAAGCGAGGCAATACCGCGGTCAATAGCTTCAATGCCGGTTGCAGCCTCAACGATACTCGACGATATGCCGTTTCGATCGGCGAGCGGTTGAGGATGCTTTAGATCGTCGTTTATTCGAGATCCGTTTGACACCCAAACCTGCTGCCAGTGATCTCGCCAGGCTAACTCTTGTATGAATTTCTCGATTTCGCGAGGGCTGTAACCGCGAGCGAGAACTGAATCCAGCACTTGTCTCGTGCTAATAACCCCTCGGGAAATGTATGGCGATAAATAAGTTACCGAGCCGTCAATAAAGTTTCGACTTCTCGCATATTTAACCGGATCGACCTGTGCGATCTTCTCCTCGATCTCGTTCAATTTTGTAACGAAGTGCATCCTTTGGTGGACTTACTCCTCGTTCCACGCGAGAGCGCTACGCAGACGAAGTATAGTTTTGTCTCTCCCGATAATTTCAAACACCGACAACATCGACGGCCCGACCGCAACGCCCGTGAGCAAGGTTCGGGCTCCGTTCATGATGACGCCGAGCTTTGTGCCTTTTTCTTCGGTGAAGGCTTTTACGACGGTTTCAATGTTTTCTTCGGTGTAAGGCAGAGAACCACCCCGTCCGCCCAGAGCGGCGTCCACCCCTCCTTCGTAAGGAGGGGAGCTTTGGAACTCGGCTTCGAAACGGTCGGCGAGTTCGGGCAGCCAGGTTTTTAGGTCGGGGAATTTGTTTAGGTTTTTCTCGATCGCGGCCGAGTCGAAATCATAGTCCTCGCTGAAATACGCACGTCCCTGCGACGAAAAATCTTTTAGCGTGAAAAAACGCTGGCGGATAAGGTCGATCGTGTTCTCAAACCACGTTCTATCATCGTCCTCATACTCGTCACGCCATAGCTTGGCGGCTTTTAGGGCCGGCTTGACGAACGGTATCAACTCGTCGAGCGGCATCGTGCGGATGTATTCGGCGTTCATCCATTGGGCCTTGTCGTCAGTCCAGCGTCGTGGATCGTTTTCGGTGAAGTTGAAGACGGCATTCGAGCGGTGGATGCCGTCGAGACTGAACTTCTCGACAAGTTCGTCGAGCGTATAGATCTCTTTTTCCTCACCCGCCGACCAGCCGAGCAACGCGAGGAAATTGCGAAACGCCGCCGCCAGAAAACCGGCGTCGCGATACGTCGTCATGGAAACGACTTCGCCGTGTTTACGTTTCGAAAGTTTGCCCTTATTTGGCGCCATAATCAGCGGCAGATGGGCAAATGTCGGCGGTGTAACGCCGAGTGCTTCATAGATCAGGACCTGTTTATGTGCATTTGTCAGATGGTCTTGGCCGCGAATGACGTGCGTGATCGCCATCTCGATGTCGTCGCAAACGACCGCGAGATTGTAGAGCGGATGCCCGTCGGACCTCAACAAAACCAGATCTTCAGTTTCCGCGTAGTCACGTTCCTGCAAACCATAGACTGCGTCTTCGAATGAGGTTTTTCCTGTCTCAGCCACTTTCAGCCGAATAGCAAAGGGTTCGCCGGCGGCGACTCTCGAATCACTCTCTTCGCTCGAAAGATTGCGATACGGATTGTCGCGCATGTTCTTTTCGCCCTGGTTGGCACGGGCTCGGTCCTTGATCGCGTCTTTTACATTGGCGTCTGTCGGGACAGCCTTGGGCGTGAAATCGCGATAGGCTTTGCCTTCTTCGAGTAATTTCAAAGCAGCTGCGCGGTGCGTGTCGGCGTTGTCGGATTGAAAAACGATCTCTTCGTCATGGTCGAGTTCGAGCCATGCGAGGCCATCGAGGATCGAGCGCGTCGATTCTTCAGTCGAACGAGCAAGATCAGTGTCCTCGATACGCAGCAGAAATTTGCCGCCCGTGTGACGTGCGTAAAGGTAATTAAAAAGTGCGGTCCTTGCGGAGCCGATGTGAAGATAGCCGGTCGGAGACGGCGCAAAGCGAACGCGTGTAGTCATAACCTACGATTTTCACACGGGTCAGCCAAATAACGCAAAACTCACTCTTTCCGGCCTAGCTTCCACCCAAGAAATGCCATCGGAACATATGCGAATACCACGTCAACAACGCGATACCACATCGGTGCCGGGATCAGAATATTTGCGGCGATCCCGCCGGCCAGAAACAGCACACCGAGAATGATCGCGATATTTTTTTGAGAGCTGGCGGCAATAAACATTGCGCACAGCACGCCAATAAGCGGTCCGAGGGCATGTGCCAGGAACGGAACAATGTAGTCGAGAGGGCGCAGCAAATGTATCGTCGCAGCGACGGCGTCCATGCTCGATCCGTCAAATCCCGCAGGCGGCGGCATCACCGCGTTGCCTGCAGTCAGAACGAGCATGTTCACGATGTTTCCGATGATAAACCCTAAGATCACACCTAAGCCATTTCTGACTAAATTCATACGGTATTCCTCCGATCCGAAGATGATGTTCGCGAAGCACGAAATAGATGTAGGTTATAGCTTAAACACTTAAGGCCGTCAAACCCGAAAGTTCAACGGCCCTAAAGAAACAAAATGGCGGAGACGACAGGATTCGAACCTGTGGTACCCTTTTGAGGTACAACGATTTAGCAAACCGCCGCTTTCAGCCGCTCAGCCACGTCTCCGTTTTGCCCCAATAGCTTGTGAGGCAACTTCCAATTTTAGCCGTCAGGCAAACTTTGTCAAGGACTAATGCATCGAAACGACATACAGCACCAAGCCGTATTGGCTTGACACGGTTGCACTTTACTACGAAAATACGAAAGTTACTGGTACTATCGTTATTTATGGCTTTTTCGGGCAAAGGTAAATATTTGATCACGGCGTTTTTTGCGGCCTCGGCAATTGTGTTTGCCGCCGCGATGCCCGGGCGTGCTGCAACCATTACCGTTACGGCCGAAAATAACAACAAAAATCTCGGTACGATCAAAGGCGTCGTCCGTGATCAGGCCGGCAGCCCGATAGCTGACGCGACCGTCGCGATCTTTCGCCTCGGCACCTCAAAACTTCTCAAACAGGTCAATTCGGGGAATGACGGTAGTTTTCTTGCCCGGATAATTCCCGGCACCTATACCGTTCTCGCGGTCGCTCAAGGGTTCAATCCAGTGACGCTTTCTGACGTTGCTGTGAATAAATCAGCAGCATTGGTTTACGGTTTCCGCCTCGAACGTGCCGGCAGTGGCAATACGTTGCCCGAGAAACGTGCCGACCGCAACAGCTCAAAATGGCGCATCCGTGCCGCGCAAATGCAGCGTGCCATCTATCAGAACCGCGAGGCCAAAAAAGGTGAAGAAACGGCCGCCAACGTGACGGTCGATGAAAGCCTACCGGTTGATGAAACGCCTTCTACTTCAAACCGGCGCAATCAGGCAGTCGTCGAAACCTATGTTGCCGCGACAAAGAATGGCAACCATGCAGGTATAAACTTTGCCGCTATGAGTCCGGTCGGCGACAACGCCGAAATCGTCTTTTCCGGCCAGATTGGAAAAGGCTCGAATGCACCGCAGCGTTTCGGCGTCGATGCCAAATTCCGCCCGAATTCGTCGCACCAGATCCGCGTAAACACATCGTTCGCGAATATCGGCAACATCACCATTGCGGGCAGTGAAAAAGCTCTCGGACAGTTTTCGGTGCAGGCAACGGACGAATGGAAGATCCGCGAAGGCGTGATCCTCGTTTACGGATTTGATTACGCAAAATTTGTCGGTGCCGGCAGCGAATCGTCGATCTCGCCGCGACTCGGTTTTCAGTTCGATATCGACTCGAAAACTCGCTTTCAGACCGCATTTACAACACAGACCGAAGAAAGAACGTGGACGCAGGCCGTCGAATTCGAGGGTGCCGAGGTTCTCTTTCGCGAGCCCGTTTCCGTTCAGGACGTCTTTGTTTCAAACAACAAACCGCAGTTGAACCGCAGCCAGAGGCTCGAATTTGGTATCGAACGTGTTCTCGATAATAGCTCATCGATCGAGGCGAATGTGTTTTTCGACACCGCGTTCGGCCGCGGAGTTGGCCTCACGGCGATGCCGCTCGACGTTCTCGACCCGTCCGAGTTCGGCGACGTGGTCGTCAATCAACAGGGAAATGCCCGCGGCGTCCGTGTGGTCTATAACCGTCGTCTGTCGTCGATGTTTAGTGCGGCGGCCGGATATTCCTTCGGCAACGGCCAGCGGCTCTCGCCAAACGCGATCACGAGCCCGTCCGAGGCTTTTGATGAAGCGATCTTCCAATCGTTCTTTGGTCAGTTCTCGGCAGATCTAAGAACAGGCACGAGCGTCAAAACTGTGTTCCGCCTTTCACCGCAGGCGACAGTATTTGCGATCGATCCTTTCAAAGGCCGCCTCGCGATCTATGATCCGGGCCTAAGCGTTTTGGTCACCCAGAATCTACCCAATCTCGGCCTCCCGTTTCGCGCCGAGGCGATCGTCCAGGCACGTAACATGTTCGGCTTTCAGACCGGTGTAAACGGCGAGGACGGCAGTCTCCGTTTGAGCGGACAGCAGCGTTCGCTTCGCGGCGGAATTTTAGTCAGGTTTTAACGTCCCGTGTTTCTTCCTCGCTTTTGTCCAAATTCTCGGATTAACAAGCAAAAAACTGTATTTTCCGCATCGTGTGCCGTGTCGTATCTTAGGTCCGTTTCCACCGCAAATAGGTCTGACCAACGGTATTTGCTCAGCGCGGCGACATCGCCCGAATGGAACGTGTTTTGCGTCTTAAATACGATTGGAAAAGTCTGTGATTTTTTGAGAGCGAAAGTGCCGCTGTATTGATGAAGGGAAAGGTAATTACAAGTTGGAGTTTGATATGGCTCCTGGCCTCCGTTCTGCTGGTCGCAGGCGGCGCACTAAACCTTTCCCAGCGTGCGTTTCAGAAGCTGCCGCCGACCGACGGCGTTCAATGGACGCAAAATGCGGACGGCATTTATGCAGGGCGCGTCCTGGCAGGATTTGCCGGTGATCGGGCCGGAATTTCGCCGGGCGACAAGCTGATCGCGATAGGCCTCGAAAATAAAACGCCTGACGAAGTCGTCTCGATCGGCGATATTGCCATCTATCTCGAAACCGCTGGTGTTGATGGCAATCTCACATACACATTTCAAAAGCCCTACTCGTTTGCCGACAACTTTTATTTCGCCGACCTTCACCGAATCGACTCGGTTCCGCGTTGGACGCCCGCGTTGATCTTTCTCGCGATCGTCGGCCTTGTTTGGCTGGGCGTCGGCATATTTGTGCTTTTCAAACAGGGCAGCCAATCGCCTTTTGTCCTGCATTTCGCGACGGTTTGCCTCGCGGCGTTTACGTTTCACACCTATCGTCCCGTCGGAACAGGCCAGGATTTTGATCTTGCCGTAAGTTTGCTCGACGATTTCGCATTCGCGCTCTTTGTCCCGCTTTTTCTGCATTTTTGTATTCGCTATCCGGTCAGCAACAGCGTATTTGACGAGCGGCGTTGGAAGACGATCCTTCTGTATGTTCCCGCTGCGGTGGTTTCGATTTGGCTTATCTTGATCTCGCTGCTGCCCGCACTGTTTTGGAAGACAGCCACGGCCGAATGGCTCGCCCGGCTCGACGACCGTTACAATCTGACGGGCGGCACGTACAATTTTCTGCTCTATCATTTTGTCATCGGCGTTAGCGCCGGAGCCGGATTTTTGATCTGGCGTTTTTGGAAAAATCACCAGCCCGTCGTGCGCCAACGCCTAAAATGGGCGATGTGGGGCACCATCGCGGCAGTCGTTCCGGTGGTGATAATGCAGATCGCGAACCGTTTGGGCGTACAGATCGCCGATAATACGGTCGCCACCGCACTGACGACATTGCCGCTCGCGTTGATACCTTTCAGCTTCGGCCACTCGGTCGTTAGGTACCGCTTGATGGACGTAGATGTCGTCGTCCGCCGGGCACTCGTTTACGCATTGACGACGGTTGCGATCGCGATGATGATCGGTGCAGTCGCTCTTCTTCTTGTGTTTTTAGCGGTGGGCAACAATCTATCGACCACCGAGATCACTCTGCGGGCCGTAATCGCTGTCGTCGCCATGGGCGCGATCGTGATGCTCAGCGAACCTCTCAAGAAATTCCTTCAGGAGCGTGCCGACCGCTATTTCTACGGCGAACGCTACGACCTGCGACAGGGTCTGCTCGATTTTGGCAAGACGCTTTCAGCGACAACCGCTCTTGATCCGCTGCTAAACGCCCTGACCGAACGCCTTCGCCAGGTGCTCGACGTACAAAAGGTCGCGATGTTTGTCGAGGACGAACACGCCGTCGCTCATTACCGTCTCGCAAAATCGGTCGGACTCGACGAAGAGTTCAACATTCCCGCCGATTTTCGGACGATGATCCGGCTCAAATCAGCCGACAAAGGCATTGTCCGTGCTGACGAATTCGATACGCCCGACCTCGAAGAGTTGAACGGCCACTCGGCCGGTACGCCGATCGTGAGGCAGGAATTGCATTACTTTGTCCCGTGCGTAGCTCGCGGAAAGATGGTCGCCGTGATCGGCCTTGGACGCGCGAGTGATGGTTCGCTTCTTTCGTCCGAGGATCTCGAGATCCTGCGTACAGTTTCGGGCTACATCGCCGTCGCCGTCGAGAACAGCCGCCTTTATGAAGAGCAGCAGCAGCACACCGAGGAACTCGCACTGCTCAAAGAATTTAACGAGTCGATCGTCGAATCGGTCAACGTCGGCCTGCTCGCCGTTGACGAAGACGGCCGCGTGATCCGCTGCAATTCGCCTTTCGAACAGATGATCGGCCGTGACCGCGAGGACGTCGTAGGCAAACGCGTCGAAGAAATATTCGACGAAAGCTTCGCCCTCAATCTCGAAAATATCCTCGGCAAATCGCGTTGGCACCTGACTGAGATACGCAACGCCTACAAAATGCACACCTTTGACGCCGAGGGTAAGTCATTGATCCTGAACGTGGCTGTCGCACCGCTTCGCTCTGTTTCCAATTCACATACAGGAGCGATCATCGTCCTCGAAAACGTCTCGTCCCGCGTCAAACTCGAAGAGACCTTGCAGCAAAGCGAAAAACTCTCAAGCATCGGCCTTCTTGCCGCCGGCGTCGCTCACGAAGTCAACACACCGCTCACCGGCGTTTCGAGCTATACCCAGATGCTGCTCGGTATGATCCCCGAGACCGATCCGAAACATGCCCTCTTGCAAAAGATGCAGCGGCAGACCGACCGCGCGACCAATATCGTCGGCAACCTGCTCAATTTCTCGCGCACCGGCAATTCCGAAGAGTTCACCGACACCGACGTCAACCGTCTGCTCAACGACACGCTCCAGCTTCTTGAACCGCAGCTCCGAAAATCAAATGTTGAGATCGTCAAGGAATACGCGGAAAAATTGCCGGCGATCACGGCCAGCGGCGGCAAGCTGCAGCAGGTTTTCACAAATCTGATCTTGAATGCGAGAGACGCGATGTTTCAGGGCGGGACGATCACGCTGCGAACGGTCGCCGACGGCAGCGACGTTGTCATCGTCGAGGTGAACGACACCGGCGAGGGCATTCCGGCCGAAAATCTGGCGAAGATATTCGATCCGTTCTTCAC
>JANLTF010000152.1:0-2529 GCA_031362825.1 Acidobacteriota bacterium
AGGCGTTCCTGATTCTCAAGTCCAAACTCGCGGATCTCCAATTCGCGCCGTGCAACTGCGATCCGTGCCGCCCTTCGCCCACCAAGCTCAAGCGGCAGCATAACCTCGGCCATTTGGTTGTTATCAGCACCACCTATCTGCTTGGCGCCGCTTAGATCGAGTTTTGGATTCGCTCGCAAACCCGCTTGTTTGACCAATGCACGCGCGGCTTCGACTTCTTTCCGCATTGCCTGAATCTCACCATTGTTGTCGAGTGATTGGGCAACAGCTTGGTCGGCGGTCATGCCTCCGATCTGGTCAAGATATCGAGACGTGCTTTCAAGCGTCGGCGTCGGGGTCTGCGCCGAGACGCCCGCCAAAGCGAGGGCCCAAATAAAGCCGATTTGGAGAATTCTTAACATCAACTCACCGCACCATTAACTTTCCGCGCATCATGTTCATCCCACACGTAAAGTTAAATTCACCGGATCGTTTTGGGGTAAAGCTGACTGCGACGGGAGTGTTCAACGGCAAGGTACGGTTAATGCCGTATTCCGGGATAACGACTTCGGTCGCACAGGTGGCGTCGGATTGCCTCAAGAATGTGATCCTTGTCGGGACACCGCGACGCAGGACAATGCTGGTTCGCGAATAGCCTTGATCGGTCATCACGACACGCGCCGTTTGCAGCTTTGGTTTAGAATTCTTTGCCTGCGCATGCGTCTGGATTGTCACGATCACAAACATTAGCGACAAAACTATCCAAGGAATGTATTTTTGCTTATTTCTCATATTTTTTTTAATACCTTGATGCTGATTTCATGATGTAGCTTCTTTTTTGAGTTCGCGTTCTCGTAACCAATAGAAGATCACGGGCGTCACGATGAGCACATGCAGCAGGCTGGAGACCATACCTCCAAAAACCGGCGTCGCGAGCGGCCTCATTACTTCCGACCCAGCGCCGGTGCTCCACATGATGGGCAAGAGCCCGACAACAATTGTCATAACGGTCATGACTTTGGGCCGAAGTCGAAGAAGAGCTCCTTCGGTTACTGCTTCGAGCAGAGTTTCCCTATCAAGCTGTCCGACTTCTGTCGTTTTACGTCTTACCGCCTCTTCGAGATAAACGACCATTACGATTGTTGTCTGTACCGCTGCTCCAAAAAGGGCGATAAAGCCAACCCATACCGCGACCGAAAAGTTGTACTGCAGCATCCAGAGCAGGTAAAAACCGCCGGTCAGAGCGAACGGCACGGCAAGCAGAATATGGGCCGCTTCGAGAAAAGAGTGATAGGTAATATAGAGCGTGGCAAAGATGATTAGCAGGACGATTGGCACCACGATCAACAACCGCTGGCGGGCGCGCTCCTGATTTTCGTATTGGCCACTCCATGTAATGTAGTACCCCGCGGGCATCTCAACTTTGTCGCGAATAGCGTCCTTAGCTTCCTCCACGAAACTTCCGATATCGCGACCGCGAATGTTGAGTAGAACTGTGCCGCGAAGCAGGCCGTTCTCGCTTTGGATCATTGACGGACCTTCCATCTTGCGAATATCGGCTAACTGGGAAAGCGGGATCGAAGCCCCGCCGGGCGCACTTATCGGTATCTGACCGATCGCGTCGGAAGACGAACGGTATTCCGGCGCATACCTTACACGAATCGGAAATCGCCGCCGCCCTTCGATCGTCACGGTCAGATTTGTTTCGCCGATGCCTTTTTCGATCACATCCTGAATAGTCGCAACGTCAATGCCATACCGGGCCGCCGCCGTGCGGTCAATGTCAATATCGATGTAAGGAGCTCCACCGATCCGCTCGGGATAAACGTCCGCTGCGCCGGGCACGTCCTTTACCACCGTCGCAATTTGCCTCGCTGTTTCTTCCAAAGTATCGAGGTCGTTGCCGAAGATCTTGATACCGACCTGCGAGCGGATACCGGTGGCAAGCATTTCGATCCGATTGATGATCGGCTGCGTCCAGATGTTTGTTACGCCCGGCATCCGCGTCGCTTCGTCCATCTCGGCGATCAGTTTCTCCCGCGTCATCCCATCACGCCACTGATCTTCGGGCTTCAAATGAACGATGGTTTCGTTCATGTTTATCGGCGAGGGATCAGTCGAAGTTTCAGCTCGTCCGGCTTTCCCCACCGCCCAATCAACCTCAGGAAAGGCTTTTAAGATCTCGTCTTGTTTGCTCAGAATTCTGGTCGCCTCGTCCAGTGAAATTGCGGGATCGGTCACCGGCATGTACATCAGGTCGCCTTCATTCAACGGGGGCATGAACTCGCTGCCGATCTGAGTCGCGACAATCATCGCACCCGAGAAAAACGCCAGAGCGAGCAAAACCGTTGCGAGCCGATTCCGAAGAGCAATGAGCAGCAGTGGCTTATACACCCGGCGCAAAAAGCGCATGATCGGATTCCACTCCTCTGGCCGCAGTTTCCCGCCGAGCAGATAACCACACAGAACGGGGATAAGCGTGACAGCGATTATCGCGGCCGCGATCATGGCGAAGGTTTTCGTGAACGCCAGCGGATGAAAAAGCTTTCC
>JANLTF010000161.1:0-6941 GCA_031362825.1 Acidobacteriota bacterium
GTTCTTTTTCCCGCAGACAGCGATCAAAGAGTTTCAGGTCGTTCGCTCAGGTGCAACTGCCGAGGTCGGACGGACCGGAGCGGGATTCGTCAATGTCGTCACCAAGTCCGGTACTAACCAGTTTCACGGCGAAGCCTTCTTTTTCAACCGCAATAAGACACTCACATCTCCCGACGCCTTTGGACAGGATCTCGACAACGCACAGAATCAGTTCGGCGGCTCGATCGGCGGCCCGATCAAACGCGACCGCGCGTTCTTTTTCTTAGGAATTGAGCAGAATCTCCTTCGGGTCCCGTTCGTTGTCAGGTTTGACACGATCCCCGGAGCAACGGTCCCGGCGAGCGTTACCGCTCTCGAAGGCGAAAAGTTCGGCACGAACAACCCGACTGCGATATTCGCCAAGGTCGATTTCATCCTCAATACCAACAATACACTCAATGTGCAGTACACACACACGCAATTTCGCGGCGAGAATTTCAGTTTTGAGAATCCTCGGCAGAACATCGCCGAAGAGGGCAACTACACCCGCGAAAACTCAAGCAACGGGCTGAAAGGCTCGCTCGTGTCGGTACTCTCACCCAAATTTATCAATGAATTTCGAGCCCAGGTCGCAACCGATAACCGGCTCGAACAGCCAAACACCACCAGCGGCCAGGCTGTCATCGCAAACTTCGGGACGCTCGGCGGCGACCGTGCACGGCCGCGACGTTTTGAAACGACACGTTACCAGTTGACCGACAACATCAGTTACGACACAGGCCGACACAAGCTGCGATTCGGCTTTGATGTCAATGTAAACAGCGTGCAGCAGCAGCGTGAATCAAATACGCAGCCGCGGTTCGATTTCGAAAGCCGAACCGTCAACAACGTTGTGATCGCAACGTCGATCGACAACTACGCTGCCGGACGGCCACGCCGTTTCCGTCAGACGCTGGCATCCGCAGATCCGAATGATCTCATCTATCGAGGCACACAGAAAGAGTTTGCACTCTTCGTGCAAGACAACTTTAAGGTTTCGAACGAGCTTTCATTGAACTTCGGATTGCGGTGGGAGGCTCAGATCAATCCTCAGCCTAAGAGACCAAATCCGCTTTTCCCTCAAACTGCGCGTATCCCGAACGACCTCAAACAGTGGCAGCCACGTGTCGGCTTGGCCTACGACCTCCGCGGCCGCGGCGAAACGGTGATCCGTGTATCTGCGGGAATTCTCGCGGCACGTACGCCCGCCAACCTTTTTCAGCGTGTATCGACCAATAACGGCCTGACAACAAGTGAGATCGAGATCGGTGAAACCACCGCTTGCCGCAACTCGATCGTAGTCAATCTCGCCAACTGCAACCTCCGCGGCCCGAACGCTCTTGTATCGTTCCCGAATGGCCTGACCGCGATCCCTGCCAATTTTATTGTTAGGCCAAGGGTCTTTGGTTTTGACCCGGATTTCAAAAATCCGCGAACGTTTCAAACGTCCGCGACCGTTGAACAGCGCGTTGGCAAAGATCTCGTGTTTACGGCCGGCTATATTCACGCTTCGGCGTGGAACCTCCAGCGCCGCCTGGACCGCAACCTGTTTGCTCCAACGGTCTTAGCGAACGGCTATTTGCAATGGTCCGCCACGCGTCCGAACACCACGATCGCTCAGCTAGAGATCAACGAATCGACCGCACATTCGAGCTACGATGCGCTGACGTTGTCGCTGCGTCGTCGATTCGCCAATCGTTTCCAGTTCGAAGCAAACTATACCTTTGCCAAGAACCGCGACGACGATTCGAACGAACGGAATTTCTCACGTCAACCAACCCTCAACCCGTTCAATCTCGCCCTAGAGGCCGGCCCGTCGAAGCAGGACGTTCGTCACAATCTCAATCTTAGCGGCCTGGTCGATCTCGGCTACGGCTTTACTCTGAGCGGTATTATCGTCACGCGGTCAGGATTTCCGTACACCGCAGTTGTCGAAGACGGAACCGATACAAATAGTGACCTGAATGACGGCAACGAACGCGCGGTTATCGGCGGTGTCATCTCCCGACGCAATGCATTTAGACAGCCAAATTTCTTCAATCTGGATGTTCGTTTGCTCAAGGCATTCAAATTCGGCGAGACAATGAAGCTTGATCTTTCTGCCGAAGTTTATAATCTCACGAGGACTACGAACAAAGGTTTTGGCGTCGACGGGATCAATAACTTCTGCACCAGCAGCTCGGCTTTGAACAATACTGCGAATCCACTGACGATCACCTGCCCGACCGGATTTTTCCCAAGTGTCTTGGCTGGTGAACGGACCAGTGCCCCGTCAACTGCGAGATTTGGCGGTGCAAGACAACTGCAGCTCGGCGTTCGATTCAGCTTCTAGCCGCTCGGAGACCGGGGAAATATTAACCCTGCGAGATCCGATCCTTTTTCTAGTTATTGAGTACGAGGATCGGATCTCGTTTTGTAAGAGCAAACTAATGATAAACGCGATCAGATCACTTACGATCATTGCCTTTCTCTTGCTGGCGTTTGAAGTGTCGGCACAGGAATGGCGGCCTGTCAGCGGGAGCCGAAACGCTACGATCAGCGGCATCGCCTTAGTCGAGCAAGGCAAAGATCAGGCGACCTTTCTCGTCGTTCACGACAGTAAGAAAACGGATCAGTTGCGGGCCTCTCTGATCACATTGGAAGGCCGCGCGGCTCCGAAACTAGATCCGCTAAAGTGGATCGGTGATGAATTGCCAGTGGATCTCGAGGCCGCAACTGCTATTCCCGGCACGTTGAACGAATTTCTCGTCTTGGCATCCGAAGGCCGTGTTTTTCACATCCTTCTCGATCGGGCGGCAAGATCGGTCAAATTGCTTCGGTCGTTCGATCTCCCATCAAAACCAAAGGACGCCGATTTCGAGGGATTTGCCTTGCAGTTGATCGAAAACAAGCTGGTCGCTGTTTGGGCCGACCGCGGAGCAACCGAACGTCCGGCGACTCTATTTTGGGGTAAGATCGATATTTCAAAGGGCACTTTCTCATTGATCGGTTCGGCTGAATTCCGGGTCCCGTTCCCATTGTCTGACGTGCGCCACGTATCTGACGTCAAAGTAGATACGACCGGAGCCGTATTTGTCACGGCCGCATCCGATCCGGGCGATGACGGCCCGTTTTCCTCCGCCTTTTATTATGCAGGCGTTGTAAAGTCAGTTGACTCCGGAACGATCTCATTTCTTCCGTCGAAAGAACTCACACGCCTATACAGCTTTCGATACAACAAGGTCGAAGCATTTGATCTCCTTCCCGGGCTATCTGGCGGCATCGTCTTTGGCAGCGATGACGAAAACCTCGGGGCGTCGATCTTTATAACATCGCAGTAATACCACATCGCTGATCTTCGACCTTCGATCTAACAGACCAAACATTTAACGACTTATTAATACGCGTTTCATCTTGATGTAACCTCGCGGAAATATCCTCTTTCTTGCTAACGAGAAATTTTAAAACGAACTGAGACGAGATCTTGCGGCCGGAGCTGTAGGATCACGTTGTTTTTCAAGCTAATCAAGATGAAATCCACAGGAGTCACGATGAAAACGAATCTTATCGCGAGATTTATTACCATAGTATTTGCAATGATGATCGTCCCGGCGGCGTTTGCGCAGGCGACCGGCGGCCTTAGCGGCACCGTTTCAGATCCAAACAACGCTATCATTCAGGGTGCCAGTGTCACGGTCAAGAATCTGGCAACCAATTTTACCCGAAACACCACGACCAACGACGACGGAAGCTGGACGCTTACGCCGCTACCTGTCGGAGGTTACGCCATCTCCTACGAGAAGGCCGGCTTCCAGAAGGCAACTAGCGACAGGGTCGAAGTAGAAGCATCGGTCACACATTCGGTGGGCGTGATCCTTCAGGTCGGCACATCTGATGTTTTCGTCAATGTGACCAGCGACCAGCCCCTCGTCCAGTCGGAATCGGCAACAGTTTCGCGGCAGATCACCGGCGAACAGCTGACCAAAGTTCCAACATCGACCCGCAGCTTTACAGGCCTTTTGTCTGCCGAAGCCGGCGTCTCGTCCGAGCTTTCACCGGTCGGTGTCAACGGAAGCGGCAACATCTCGCCTTCCGTCAACGGAACGCGAACCACCTCGACGAGCCTCTCGTACAACGGCGTTGACGCTACCAACATTACGAGCAACGAAGGATCGCTGAACGATAACATCTCGCCGGCACCCGAAACGCTGCAGGAAGTTAAACTACAAACTTCGCTCTACGATGCCTCGACGGGCCGTAGTGGCGGCGGCAATTTTCAGCTCGTAACGAAAGGCGGCGGCAATCAGCTCAACGGTTCGGCTTACTACTATCTCCAGAACAAGAAGCTGAACTCGAACGAATTCTTTCTCAAGGAAAGCAACAACGAAAAACCCAAGGCTGACCGTACAGAGACGGGATTTACCATCGGCGGGCCGATCATCAAAGACAAGTTCTTCTTCTTCGGCGGCTATCAGTTCACCTATGCGAACACCGGCCTCGTTCCGACCGCCAGGACACGAACAGTGCTCCCGATGGCGTTCAGCGTACTTGGCACCGATCGTACAAAGGCCGCGATCGCATCGGCGTTTAACCAATTCAACGGCTGCACGGTCGGCACGAACTGCCTGCTTGCATCGGACATCAGCGATGTTGCATGGCGGATACTCAATCTTCGCAATCCTGTGACCGGTGGCTTCTATCTGCCGAGCATCACCAATTTTCGTGCCCTCGGCATTGTCGATCAAACGGGAACGGCAGCGTTCCAGTCCGGCTTTTTCCCGACGGTCACTTCGGTTACACGTCAACGCAACAACCAATTGGCCGAGGTCATCACAGTCGAGCCGTCGCTGTACAAACAGCACCAGTTCACGGGCCGGCTTGATGGGCAGCTTAGCTCAAAGAACACGCTGAGCGGAACGCTTTTCTATGCCAATTTCCCGGCTCAGGATTCGTTCCCTGATCCAAACAGCCTCGCATCGCCGACGGTCCTCGACAAGAACGACCGCAACCGCACGCTTTCGATCGGCGACACACACATCTTTACGGCGACCTTTGTTAACGAAGTTCGTTTTGGATATTTCTACCTTAACAATACGCGTTCATTAACACCTGACTTTTCGACCGGTGATTTTACCAACGCCTTTATCGGAGTCAACAATCCGGCCTCGACCTTTGACCCAAGCATTGCTACGACTAGGCTCGGACACTACATCGGCCGCAACAACCTTGCCAACTTCTCATTTGGCGGCCCTAACGATTCGTTCAACAAACGAAAGCAGGTCACATGGAGCATCGCCGACAACGTCAGTTGGACCAAAGGAAACCACAGCATCAAATTCGGCGGCGACTATAAACGTCACGCCTACGACACCAACCTTCCCGAAGAGCAGGCGACCGAATTTGAGAAGTTCGACTCGTTTACACAGTTTCTGACCGGCAATGCGACCGAGGCCGATACTCAATACGGCTTGACCGACAAGGCGTTCCGCTTTGAGGATCTCGGCCTTTACTTCACCGACGACTGGAAGATCAACCGCAAACTCAATATCACGCTCGGAATGCGTTATGAGATGTTCAAGTGGCCGACCGAAAAGAATGGCCGCATTGGCAACTTTGATCTCGAACCGTATCTGCCTTGCTTTGCGCCGACCGGTGGTTCGAACGCTCTTTGCGATAATCCGACCGCCGGATTTATCGTACCGAGCAACGCTCGCAATACCGGCCTCGCCATCGTTGATTCGGCTATAGGGGCAACCACGCGTACCAACAACAAACACACGCTAAACGGGCAGGACAAGAACAACTTCGCTCCGCGTATCGGCGTCGCGTATGCGGTCAATGACAAGCTCGTTTTTCGCGGCGGATACGGCCTGTTCTATGATCGACCTTCGGCGGCGTTCATCAATACGGTGTTCTCAAACTATCCGTTCCTGCGCGAAGTTGAGATCACTGTCCCGAGCGGCAACGTCTCGATCCCGACGGCGTTCTCAGGCGTTCCGACGAACATCCCGCTCAACAACTGGTTGCCGTTCCGTATAATCAGGGCAGCGGGTGCGACCGGTTCATATCAGATCCGTGATAACACTCCCGTCTTTGTAGATTCGCGTGGTAACCCTCAGGGAGCAGGCTGTGTCGTGGCAACAGGTGTTAACTGTATTCGCGGCAGCATCGCTGAGACATTCGAGTTTCGTGCGATCGACCGCAATCTGCGGACGCCTTATGTTCATCAGTGGAATGTCGGTGTCCAATACGAACTCATGAAAGACCTGCTGTTCGAGGCCCGTTACGTCGGAACTAAGGGAAAAAACCTCTTGATCGCGACCGCACTCAATCAGGGATTTGACCTTAACGATCCGAACACGCCCGATCACATCTATGAGCGGTTCAATCAGGCATACGTCAATTCGGGTTCGCCAAACGGGCCGCTGAACACGGGTTCGACTGCACGCCTCAGAGGTGCCGGACGAGCATTTGGTTTTCTCAATACCGTCACCGGCCAGACCGACCTTAATCTGTCGGCGGCGAATGGAACGGTCATCGGGTTTGAGGCCCGCGTCCCGATCCTCGGCTTCAACGTTCCTGAGGCACTGCTGCTGCAGTCACGCGGCTCGTCGAACTACCACGGCGGCCAGTTCAGCCTGACCAAACGGCTTTCGAAGGGGCTGCAGTTCAACGTCGCCTATACCTTCTCCAAATCGATCGATACGATGTCGACCGATCCGGGAAGCACCGCCGGCAGCGGCAAACCTGACGTTCCGAACAGCGGATTTATCGCTCAGGGCGATTCCCGTAACCTCGAAAATAACCGGGCTCTTTCGGATTTCGACCGGACACACCGTTTCTCGACGAACTTTGTCTGGGACATTCCGACGGGTGGTTCAAGCAACCAGTTCATCAAGGGCTGGAGCGTTTCGGGATTTTTCCAGGCACAGTCGGGAACGCCG
>JANLTF010000198.1:0-8302 GCA_031362825.1 Acidobacteriota bacterium
CACCACAAACGTTAAATTAACACTGGAAGCTCCATGCGAGATGAGGGCGACATTTACATCTCGGATCGTGGAGAATACTGTTGACGCAAGGCCGGTGCTTGCCCGCAATCCTTCGCCGACGACACAGATGACGGCGTAGCCAGGATCGACCTCAACGTCGCCGAGGCGCTCGAGTTCGGTAACGATCTTGTCGATCTCGGCCGTGTTGTCGAGTGTGAGTGCGATCGAAACCTCAGAGGTCGAGATGACATCAATCACTGTTCGAAACCGCTCAAACACCTGAAACACCGCACTCATAAAACCATAGCTACCTAGCATTCGCGCTGACGAGATGCGGAGAATGGTGATGTTTTTTTTGTGGGCGATCGATTTGATCTTGTTCGGAGCCTCGGCACTGTCGGCCAGCACCATTGTGCCGATCTCGTCGGGCTCGAACGTGTTGCAGACTCGCACCGGAATCGAGTTATCGACTGCCGGCTTGATCGTTTTTGGGTGCAGGACCTTTGCCCCAAAATACGCTAATTCGGCCGCTTCCTCGTAACTCAAGACAGGAATTGTCTTGGCCGAATCGCAAATTCGCGGGTCGCAGGTCATAACGCCGGTCACATCGGTCCAGATCTGTAGTTCGCTTGCATTTAACGCCGCCGCGACGAGTGCCGCAGAATAATCCGACCCGCCGCGTCCGAGCGTAGTTGTCTCGCCGCCGCGATTTGCCGCGATAAATCCGCCCATGATCGGTACCTCGCCCGCGGCGATGAGCGGTTCGAGTTCAAGTTTGACTAGTTCGTTGGTTTCATCGACCAGCGGCTGTGCGGCTCCGTATTCGTCGTCGGTGACGATCAAGCGGCGTGAATCGACCTGCCTCGTGTTGAGGCCTTTGGCTTTCAGAACTTCCGCAAGCAATCGCGATGAAAGCTGCTCCCCGTAAGAAACGATCGCATCCTTAAGCATCGACAGAGGCAGCGACCGGCGGGAAACTCGGATCAGCAGATCGGCAAGCTCGCCGCGGGCAAACTCCAATTCGCCATTGAAAGCATTTGGCTGTCCGTCTGGAATAAACTGCCGCGAAACTTCAACATGGCGGTCAAAATGAGGTTCGAGCGTGGCGATAGCCCCGGCAAAATCGCCTTTCTTTGCGATCTCGAATGCCGAGAGCAAAGCGTCCGTGACCTTTGTCATCGCCGATACAACGACGACGGGATGCCTCTCGATCTGCGTCGAAACGATATGAAAAACGCGCTCGAAAGCTGCCACGTCGCCTACGGACGTGCCGCCGAATTTCATTACTGTTGGGCCTTGGTTGCTCAAACTGGTCAAATCGTACGCGTCTAACCTAGAAAAGAAGTATTCTACGATAGATTCATCCGTTTCGCCTTAACAACCATTCAAAAAGCGGTTAGCGGCTTATAATGCGGCAACTTCTGCTTGTCCAACTCGACCGATCGTTTGATACCCGAACAACTCGATGTCCGGCGTCAGATAGCCGTCTTTCACGGGTTCTTCTCGAACGAGATCAGTACTCAGGTATTTTTTGTTGTCATCGCAGAAAACGGTCGCGACGATAGCGTCGGCATCCAGCTTTTCGAGCGCGATCAATGCTCCAAGGAAATTCGCTCCTGAGGAAATACCGACCGCGAGCCCGAGATCGGACGCCAATTTTTGTGCCATGAGGATCGAATCGCCGTCAGACACTGTGATCACTTCGTCGAGTTTCGCCAGATCGCAGATCGCGGGAATGAATTCGTCTGAAATGCCCTGAATGCGGTGACTGCCGACGTTGTGGCCGACCGTAAGAGTCGGCGATTCGGCGGGTTCGAGCGGGTGCATTTTGATTTCGGGGTTCATTTCGCGAAGGAAGGCGGCCGTTCCCATTATTGTGCCGCCCGTTCCGACACCGGCCACAAAAGCGCCGGGCTCAAAACCGACCTTCTTTAGCTGTGTCCAGATCTCGGGGCCGGTCGTCAGGTAATGAGCTTCAGCGTTTGCAAGGTTGGAGAATTGATGAGGCAGAAAGACGCGTCGATGCTCGTATTTGAACGCATCCGCCATCTCGATACTGCCGACAAATCCGCCTTGTTCGTGGCTGACGAGCGTCACATCAGCTCCGTAGCTCTTGATCAGCGATATCCGCTCCTTGCTCATCCAATCGGGTATAAAGACATGCACCGGATTGCCAAAAGCATGGCCGATCGCCGCGAACGAGATGCCGGTGTTGCCACTCGTCGCCTCGGCGATGATGTCGCCTTTGCGGATCTGCTCGTCGCGATACGCCGAGCAGATGATGTGCAGTGCCATTCGGTCCTTGATGCTGCCGGTTAAGTTCAGGTGCTCGGCCTTGGCAAATATCGTCCGGCGTTTGCCTTTGTAATGAAAATGAACGGCGAGCAGCGGCGTATTGCCAATCAGATTTTCGACATAGCTCGAACTCGTCGGGACGGCACTAAAATGATTTTGATATTCCGCGAGGCTGGAGGTGTTCATATGCAAATACATGCCAAAAAAGCACGTAATATCTGCATATCACATCGAGAAAACCTTAGATGTGCGATTTGTCACAATTTGAAATTTAACCGCATAGGACGGCCCCGCCGTTGATGTTGAGGATCTCGCCGGTGATGTGTCGGGACCAATCGGAGAGCAAGAAGCAGATCGAGAGCGCAATGTCATCGGTCGTGGCGATGCGTTTCAGCGGGATCGAATCGATGACGCTTTGTTCGTAAACCTTGTCTTCGAAAACGGGCCGGACCATCGCCGTCTCGATCCAGCCGGGAGCGACGGCGTTTACACGTATCTTGGGGCAAAGCTCGCTCGCTAAAGCTTTAGTAAAAGAGATCTGGCCGCCCTTTGACGCGGCATAATTTGAATATCCAGCCTCGCCGCGTTGTCCTGCGGTCGATGAGACCATCACGATCGCAGCGGAAGCCTGCTTTTTCATTGCGGGAACGCAGGCCTTTGTCATCGCCCACGCGGATTTTAGATTGGTGTTGATGACCTTATTCCAAAGCTCCTCAGACATGTCTTCGATAGCGGCACCATCCCAGATACCGGCGTTGCAGACGAGCAGATCGATGCGGCCAAAGCGTTCGAGCGTTTGTTTCGCGATCTCCTGGGCCCCCGTAAACTCCGACACATCAGCCCGAACCGCGATCGCACCGACACCTTTGTTCTTACACATTTCGACAGTTTCAAAAGCCTCGGCGTCGTTGCTCAAATAATTTACAACGACGTCGGCCCCGGCCTCCGCCAAACGCAATGCCGTCGCTCTTCCAACACCACGCGAAGCACCGGTGACGATCGCCGTTTTGCCGGCGAAAAGGTTATTCGGAAGTTGGATCGCGGCTGAAATATCCATCATAAATAAGATTTTCACCGCAGAGACGCGGAGACGCAAAGATAAAAACTAATTTTTTTACGCTTTATTTTCGCCTTCCCTCTGCGTCTCAGCGTCTCTGCGGTAAAATATCATCAATGAATGACCAAAACCTCCTTGAAGATCAGCCCATCGCCTGGACACCGACACCCGAAGTTATTGAACGCGCGCAGCTCACGAAATTTATGAAGCAGGTCGGCGTAACGACCTGGGACGAGCTTTACGCGTATTCGATCAACGATGTCGAGACGTTCACGGCCGAAGTTTTGCGTTTTCTCGACATCAAATTCGACCCCCCATACGCGAGACTATTGGATACATCGGGTGGAATAGAGTTCCCGGAATGGCTCACTTCCAAGCCGCAAGTAGGAACGGACGGCTCCTCCGAAAAAACTGAAAACTCAGAACTGAAAACTGAAAACTGGACCAAAACAACAAAAACACGCGCTGGCCTCAATATCACCGAAATGTGCCTCGACCGCTGGCAAACGGACGAAATGAAAGATCAGCCGGCGGTCATTTGGGAAGGAGAAGAGGAAGACTTTCCGTCCACCTCAATTAGCTACGAGAAACTTTGGTACGAGGTTGATTGCGTCGCAAATGGGTTGCGAAGAGACGGGTTTTCTAAGGGCGATGCTATAGGAATCCATCTACCGATGATTCTCGAAACGGTCGTAAGTCTTTTGGCAATAGCGAGAATTGGAGCTATATCTGTTCCCGTTTTTTCGGGTTATGGGGTTGATGCGATTGCGAGCCGACTAAATGCGGTTGGTGCTAAGGGGTTAATTACTTGTGACAAGTTTCCACGGCGTGGCACAAGCTTCCATTCTCTGGAGGTCGCAAAGGAAGCACTCGAATTATGCCCGTCCGTACAACATGCCTACATTGTGAACCGCCAAGCGATTGACGACCTAGATCTTACAGGGATCGATGATCGCTTTGGCACCTTTTACGGTTTGAGCGGCAACGATCCAATTCCAATTATTGTCGAACCAACCTCAGCCGAAGACCCGCTCATTATCCTCTACACCTCCGGCACGACCGGGAAACCTAAGGGCATTGCGCACACACACGCGAGTTTTCCGATAAAGGCGGCGCAGGATATGGCGTTTGGGACGGATGTGGGGAAAGGCACGAGGATCTCTTGGTACACAGACATCGGCTGGATGATGGGGCCGTGGCTGATCTATGGAGCGTTGATAAATGGGGCAACGATCTGCATTTATGACGGGGCTCCAGATTACCCGACGCCAAATCGAATGTGGGAATTTTGTGCCAAGCACAAGGTCGAAATCCTCGGCATCTCTCCGACCCTAATTAGGTCACTCGCAAGCCATGATGAACGAACAGCTGACAGCTCTGAGCTGAGAGCTGACAGCTCGTCGTATAAAACACCGTACGAGCGAAATGATCTCTCATCCTTACGAATATTCGCCTCAACAGGCGAGCCATGGAATCCGGCTCCGTGGTGGTGGCTCTTTGAAAAGGTCGGTAACAGCAAACTCCCGATCATCAACTACAGCGGCGGCACCGAGATCTCGGGCGGCATCTTGATGGGCAATCCACTGCTGCCGATAAAACCGTGTTCGTTCCCAGCTCCGTGTCCGGGAATGGACGTGGACATTCTCGACGAACAAGGCAAGTCGGTTGGTCCCGGAAAGGTCGGTGAGCTCGTCATCAGACAGCCGTGGATCGGTATGGCACGCGGCTTCTGGCAAGAAAAGGAACGTTATCTCGACACGTATTGGCGGCGTTTCAAGGACATTTGGGTTCACGGTGATTTCGCGATGCGGGATAAGGACAATCACTGGTTCATCCTCGGCCGCAGCGACGACACGCTCAAGGTCGCCGGCAAACGCGTCGGCCCGGCCGAAGTCGAGAGCCTGCTCGTCGCCCACCCGCTCGTCACCGAAGCCGCCGTCATAGGCGTCCCCGACGAAGTAAAAGGGACGGCAATGGTGGCTTTCGTAGTTCTGTCAGGGACAAGGGACGAAGGAAAAGGGACGAGTAAAGAAGGTTCTTCTGACTCATCACTAATCACTTGTCACTCATCACTGCAACAAGAGTTGAAAACTCTTGTTGCGAAGGATATGGGAAAGCCGCTTGCCCCCTCAAAGATCCATTTCGTATCGGCTCTCCCTAAAACCCGCAACGCAAAAGTAATGCGCCGCGTTATCCGTTCGGCCTACCTGGGCGAAGATCCCGGCGATCTTTCGGCTCTCGAACATCCGGAAACAGTCGACGAGATCAGGAACCTTTCGAAATGACTACAGATTATCAACAGATTTTAGAAGAAATACGTCGTGACGTTGCTCCTTTTTCCGGCGAAGGCGAAGTCGCGAAGTTCATTCCGGAACTGGCGTTGGTTGATCCTGATAAGTTCGGCGTGCATTTGATCACTACCGAAGGCGAGAATTTTTCCATTGGTGACAGCGAAGAGAGGTTTTCGATACAGAGCGTTTCCAAAGTTCTTTCTTTGTCGCTTGCTTTCAAATTCCTCGGTGAGACCATTTGGTAGAGGATCGGGGTCGAGCCATCGGGCAGTGCCTTCAATTCGCTCGTCCAACTCGAATACGAACAGGGTAAACCGCGAAATCCTTTCATCAATGCCGGGGCAATTGTCGTCGCCGATATTCTGGTTTCCAATCTCGCCGAACCAAAGCTCGATTTTCTGAACTTTGTACGAGATCTAGCCGATTGCGGCGAGATCGATTTTGACTATCTTGTCGCTCGATCTGAAAAATCGGTCGGATTTCGAAATGCCGCCCTCGCTAACCTGCTGAAGTCTTTTGGCACGATCAAAAATGACGTCGATGAGGTCCTAGATTTCTATTTCCATCAATGTTCGATCACCATGACCTGCGGCGAACTTGCCTCATCACTCCATTTTTTTGCCAACGGAGGACAGGCCATTCATAACGGAAAGCAGATCCTCACACCAAGCCAGATCAAAAGGCTCAACGCCTTGATGCAAACGTGTGGATTTTACGACGAATCGGGCGAGTTTGCTTATAAGGTCGGCCTGCCGGGCAAGAGCGGTATCGGCGGCGGGATCGTTGCTTTTCATCCGAATAAATATTCCGTTGCCATTTGGTCCCCAAGATTAAATGACAAAGGAAATTCCGTTTTGGGGATGAAAGCCCTCGAGCTATTGACGACCAAGACGGGAATGTCGGTCTTCTAGATCCTTCGTCCTAACATTTCACGGCCTCGCACAATAGGCATCGGGAATTTGATCCGCACTAGGCCAAACGGAGAATAGATCAACGACAAGGAATCCGAAGTGCAGTCGTCCGTTATCTGGCCTCGATACTGACCTTAACGCTACTAAAAGCTGCGTTTCCCGTCAGCTCGTCCATCACGGTCTCGTCCGTCAGATCGTTGGTGGAAACACCTGAGAGTTCGACGGCAACGTCAAGCTTTACGCCTTTTCGCCCGTGACCGTACCCGTGCGGGATGGAGACCACGCCGCGAGCGATGTTTTCGGTAACCTCAAGCGCAAGTTCGATCGAACCAACGCGCGAACTCACGGTCACTGTTTGGCCGTTCTCCAACGACCCGTCTCGCGCGTCCGCATCATTTATCATCAGCGTGCAGCGATCTTTTCCTTTCATCAGCGTTTCGCTGTTGTGCAGCCACGAGTTGCAGTCACGCAAATGGCGGCGGCCGATGAGGTTGAACGGAATTTCGTGATCTTGCACAAGTTCCGCATTCTTTTTCAATCTATCGATATCCTTGACGATGATCTCTGGTGCGAGATCGATACGTTTGTTTGCCGTCAACAGCCTGTCGGGCAAACATGGCTGTAGTTCGCCCAGGTCGACGCCGTGCGGCGATTCTTTTAGAGTGTCGAGCGACATCTGATACTTGCCAAACTGCAATCCCAGTCCCAATTTGAACTCCGGCGGTTCGGGCTTCATCGTTTCCAGACTGCCGGTCAACCGAGCGGTCAATTCCTGAAATATTTGCCAATCGTAGCGAGCCGTTTCGGCCTTTGCGAACAGCGGACCCGAATATTTCGCCGTATTGCGGACCGCAAAGGTGTTAAATATCACATCGTAGTGCGAGCTTTCGAGATTCGACGCCGGTGGCAATATTATGTCGGCATGACGGCTTGTTTCGTTGATGTAAAAGTCGATCGACACCATAAAATCGAGGCCGTCGAGGGCACGGTCGAGTTGACCGCCGTTTGGCGTGGACAGCACCGGATTGCCGCAGCTTGTTACAAGGGCTTTGATCTGGCCTTCGCCTGTCGTGAGCATTTCTTCGGCAAGTGCAGATACTGGCAATTCGCCCATAAATTCGGATAGCTTTCGAACGCGACTCTGCCAACGGTCGTGAATATCGCCGCCTTTTGCGACCTGTAAAAGGTCAAACGCCGGTGCGGTGAACGTCGCTCCGCCGGCCCGGTCAAAATTGCCCGTCAATATATTTATCGCGTTGATCAGCCACTGGCAAAGGCCGCCGAACGCCTGCGTCGAAAGCCCGATGCGGCCATAGCAAACTGCACTTTCGGCTCTCGCAAATTCTCTCGTCAATCGAACGATCTCCGCAGCCGGAATGCCGGTCATTTCTTCCGCTTTCTCTGGCGAAAAGTCTTTCGAAACCGATCTGAGCGTTTCAACGCCGTCCGTAAAATCGGCCAGTCGCCCGAGATCGATCAGATTCTCGCTGAACAGCGTATGAACCATCGCGAGCAGCAGAAATGCGTCGGACGACGGTTTTATGAAAAAATGCTCGTCCGCGACTCGCGTTGTTTCGGTTCGTCGCGGATCGATCAGGATGACCTTTCCGCCGCGATACTTAATCCCGTTAAGACGGTTGATTATATCCGGCGAGGTCATCAGGCTGCCGTTTGACGCGAGCGGGTTTGCTCCGAGAATTAGAAAAAACTCGGTGCGGTCGATATCCGGGATCGGTATTAAGAACGGA
>JANLTF010000581.1:0-10396 GCA_031362825.1 Acidobacteriota bacterium
GTTCGGAATGATCTTGTCGAAGAGGTGCCGCCAACTGAAGATTACTCTAAGTTCAAGCACGCGAACGAAGCTCACTCTCGGCTGCCTTGCCTGCTTTGCCACAATCGCGATGGCAGATCTCCGACGATAAAGCGGTCGGTCGGACATTCGCCTTGTGCAGGCTGTCATGTCGAGCAATTTTCGAGTAATACGAGTCCAATGTGTCTGATCTGTCACAACCCGGGTTCGGTCGCCGTTAAGGCGTTTCCGCCGCTTCGCAGTTTTAACGTCAAGTTCGATCACGGCCGTCACGCCCGGCAAACAAATTGTGCGACGTGTCATAAGCCGTCAAGACGCGGAATTGCCTTGTCGATTCCGTCTGGCTCTCAGGGTCACATTACCTGTTTTCAATGCCACGGCCTCGGAACCGAGATCGGCGGAACCAATCTTGGTTCTTGTTCAACCTGTCATTCGCCCGGCCGTCCGGTTCGGACTTCGGAATCGGCCAAGGCCTTTTCACTGAATTTCAGCCACCAGGAACACGGGAAGAAACTAAATTGTGCCGCATGTCATACGGTTAGGGCAGGTGCCGCCCGCGGGCGGCAGGTTTCGGCGCCGCTGGCTTCGATGCATTTTGCCCCCGCCGGAACGCCAAGTTGTGCGTCTTGCCACAACAACAAACGGGCTTTCGGGCCCGGTGATTTTAGCAACTGCAAGCGCTGCCACGAGGGCAAGACATTTAAGTTCTGACGCGCGAGGTGCGAAAAATTTCACGGTCTTCGCGAAGATTGCCGTTAACAACTGAATGCACGCTGTCTAGACCGCCGTTTTTATTAGGGAAAAATGGAGCAGCTATGCCTAAATTGCGTGGCACGCGCGTTGCGATTGGTAAAGTGTCGAGGCCCGGACTCGAAAACATCTGAAACAGGAGTTGATCATGAGAACCCATCGAACAAAATTACTAGCAATCATATTTTTCGCTTTACCGTTATTTTTAGTTGCCGTTCTTAATGTAGCACCGGCCAAAGTCGCTGCATCTGTTCCGGATGAGCCTTCAGTTGAATTCAAGGCCAAATGTGCAATGTGTCACACGGCAACCGCGAGCAAGTTTTACGATCCGGCAAAAACGGACGAACATCACGTTCAGGCGATCCTCAAAGGCCAAAAAGGCGAAAAGCCGCCTTTTATGCCCGGATTTGAAGCAAAAGGTATGACTGTAGAAACAGCGACTGCATTGGCTGCATATATGCGTACGCTTAGACCCGCAGCCAATTGATAATTTGACTTTCGTCCGAGCTCCATCACGAGCCTTGGCCGCCGTCGCGTTTTACGCGGGCGGCCTTGGCGTATTTTCGTATCGGTGATGTCAAAGATCATTTTGGTGATCCAATATTATGAACGACGACACAGAGATCAACGTTGAACCTACAACCGGGGCGCCGAAGCGAACGATCCCGAGTTTGCTGCGAAATTACATCAGCTTTATCGGCCTCGCGATCGTGGCGGCAAGTTTTACGAGCATCGTTCTCCTGGTGCTCATAACTATTTCCGAGTCGACGGACAATCCGTACACGGATCTGATCACGTTTATATTTGTGCCGAGTATTCTTGGCTTTGGGCTATTTGTCACGCTCGTTGGCGTTCTCTGGGAACGCAGACGGAGACGAAATAAAACGCACGACGAGATTGCTGCCTATCCGATCCTTGACCTCAATGATCCGAGCCGCCGACGGGCTCTCATCGCGTTCGTTTGTGCCGGTTTTGTATTCCTGTCGATGAGTGCGTTTGGGAGCTATCGGGCGTTTGAATATACCGAATCGGTCACTTTCTGCGGCCAGGCCTGCCACGCTGTGATGAAGCCCGAATTCGTCGCTCATCAGGCGTCGGCACATGCCAAGATCCGCTGTGTCGAATGCCACGTCGGCGGCGGTGCGGATGCGTATGTCAAGGCCAAATTCAACGGAATGAACCAACTTAGGGGCGTCATTACCGGTCACTTTAGCCGGCCGATACATACGCCTGTGGCGAATATGCGTTCGGCTGAGGCGACATGTCAGAAATGTCACTGGTCGGAGAAGTTTCACGGCGACAAGATCAAGGTCTTCAACCATTACGGCTACGGCGAAAAGAGCGAACTCAATCAAACGCGTTTGCTCGTCAAAGTAGGCGGCGGCGACCCGAATGGCGGCCCCGTGGGCGGAATCCACTGGCATATGAACGTCGGAAACGAGGTGACGTTTATCTCGGGCGACGAGCGGCGGATGACGATCCCTTGGGTCCAGACAAAGGATGCGGACGGCAATGTGGTCCAGTACAAATCTCGCGACTCGGTTCTAACAACTGAGGACGCCACCAACGCTCGGAAGCGAAAAATGGACTGCATCGATTGTCACAATCGTCCGGCCCACATCTATCTGTCGCCAAATCAGGCCGTCGACCGATCGCTCGAAGCGGGCAAGCTCGATCTACAGCTGCCGTTTATCAAGGCTAAATCGGTCGAAGTGCTCGCCAAACCCTACACAACCGAAGACGAGGCCGTGAACTCCATAGCTGCTGACATAAACGCCTACTATCAAACGACTTATCCAGACTTTTATAAAGCGAAGGCCATTTCGGTCGCCGGTGCCGTGGCGGAACTACAGCGGATATATAAAACCTACTTCTTCCCTGAGATGAAGACCGATTGGAAGGCTTCGCCAAACAACATCGGCCATCTCAACGCTCAGGGTTGTTTCCGGTGTCATGACGGACAGCATTTCAGCAATGACGGCAAGGTCATCCGCAATGAATGCAGCGTTTGCCACACGACGATCGACCAGACATTCGGCGGCAAGACCTATACAGCGACGGAAGGTAGATTCACTCATCCGGTGAAACTTGGTGACCGCAACACATTTCAATGTGCGGCGTGCCACCAAGGTGATAGGACGTTCGTCCACCCGATCAATCTCGGCGACATCTCGCAATTTGCGTGTGCCGAATGCCATAAAGGCCCGCGTTCGACGACAATGAACTTTTAGTTGTTTAGGATCTTGTTTAGGTGCATTGCGAACTTATCGGTTTTCGGTGAGAAAAGGCGTGTTTCATGCAAAGCCGCCAAGATCGCAAAGGGGCCGCAAATTAAGAAATGCCAGATTCGTCAACCTGAGAACAATCCGCTCTGATCTGCGGTTTCGTTTCGTGACATCAACAAATAGGCGGCGTAAAGCAGAATCATAATTGAATCGGCAACGACCGCCGTGCCGGCACCGAAGGCGAGGTATTGTTGGCCATAGATGAGGACGAGGCTGATGAAGATCGTTTTGCTGAGGCCGGCGATGACGAGGACAAACCGGCGGACTGGTTCGACGAATGCCCCATAGATCAGCATAATTCCCATCAGGCCGATCAAGGCTCCCCAATTACGGACGATGATCTCAGACGGCGGCCCGGGCATGGCTTCGCCAAAATTCGATTGAAGCGAGGACGAAGGTGAGATCAGGCCGAGAAACATCGTGCATGTCAAAAGGCCCGAAACGAGCATCAGCCACTTAAAATTGGTTACGAAAAAGCGCATTGGTATCCCTCCGCTATAGTTATTGGAAAGCCGGAAGTATACACGAAAATTGCGGTCTATTGTTAGGGCCAAGGTTAATAAAGGAAAAACGCCGGTGTGCTGGTGGCACCGGCGTTTTAGTTTGGCGGAGGGGTGTGTGGAATTAACGGTCGGCAGCACCTTTGCCAAAATAGATCCTCAACGACGTATATGGCAGATGCGCCGTATAGTTTTGAGCCGGATATAACTGGCGCGTACCGAAAGAAGTGAAGACCCAGGGATTAGCTCTAAGAAACTCTGCATACGAATAATATTGGTATCCAACATTCCAATCAATATTACGCGTGATACGGAACGTAAGTCGAGCCTCAGGCGAGTGCGAGCGCATCGGGTAAGAGTTAATAATATCCTGTGGATTGATAATAAATCGGTCGCCCTGACCGCGATCCTCATTGCCTCGATACGAGGCGAATACCGTCATTCTTTTCACGGGCTGTGCCGTAACGTCAAAGAAGAAGAAACTGTCTCTGATATAGAATTCACTCCTGCCAAGGATAAATCTGGTCGAGGGGAAGAGCGGGCTTCCAACCGGGATGGTAATGTCTACCTTCGACGTCTGACTGTTGTATGTATAACCCGAACTGAATGACAAGTTGGCTAAGGGATTCCAACCGACACTCGTTGAGAAATATCTGTTCTTAGAATTCGCTATCGTGAAGGTTCCGGGGAACACACTGGATTCGCCGGGGTTGTCGTTGTCCTTGCTAATTACCGACACGTCCAATGAGAGATCTTTGAACGTCGCGCGGCTTCGAATTCGGAAATTCACAAACTTGTTGTTGGCGAGCCTGGTGAAAACACTATCCGCATCGCCTTTCTCCATGTCCGCATAGATCGTCCAATTTTTTACAGGCTTGATCTTGGCGCCGGCAATAAAGGAATTGGTGGTGTTCGTCTCTGTTTCAGCCGGGAGAACTGTCAGGACATTCGTAATAAGATTTCGGCCGAGCCCCTGAAGGCCAACCTCGCGATGAGAATAGCGGTACCCGACATGGAAAGCGAATCTCTCGTTGACCTGAAAGTCGGCCTCGAGAAGATTTGTGAACCGCCGGTAACGCGTCGCACGCGAATTGAATGCGTCTGACCGATCGTCCGCCCTCGGCCCTCCCGTCGCTGTCCTGCTTATCAGTGTTTCATAAAAACGATTTGATCCACCGATACTGAACTGCTCGAAGTTAAATGTGTCGGACACTGAGAAAAAGTTGTTGGCCCTATAGGTCATCCCAATATCGGCTCGTGTCTGCGGGCGCTTGACTCTGCCTGTAACTGCGATGCTATCAAGATCGACCAAAACACGCGGAATGGTAGTTCCAGACTGGGTGCTAGAGCCCACTCCACGGTCTGACTCATTTATGTTCGAAGTGCTTTCCGAATAAATAAAACGACCGGTGAGATCGAGCTTTTTGGCAAACGTTCGCTGAACATAAAAATTTGCGAAATCAGTCGTACCCTTGGTGCGGTAAAGCCTTTGAAAAGTCGTAACGGTGGCAGTGGTTGCGCCCGGATCATTACCCGAGCTAAAACTATCCAGGAAGAAGTTCGTCCGGTCATTGAACATTCGATGCCCGTATTGCAGTCCAAGGTTAAAGCCCAATAGCCTGCCATTGGCTCCAACCCGGAAATCATTCGATTTATTTCTGAGCGCCGTATCGACCTGAAATTCATCTCCGCGAGTGGTGGTTGCCGTTCCGGCAAACTGCGGGAATCTGATCGTGTAAGTGCCCGGGCCATCCGTAAAGTTGTACGAATAGCCGAAATTCATACGGAACTGTTTGTTTTCGGGCCTCAGGATTATATCAAAGTCTCCGAAATTGTGATCCGTATTGGACTGGTGTTGAGACGAACGGGAAACCGGTTGAGACCAGGTCGGCGCAAAGTTTTTCAGGTTGTTTGAATAACTAACCCGCCTGACGTTGGAATCAAATTTGTAGGCACCCGACTTACTCATGTTAAATCGGACCAATCCCGACGGGTCGGATCCCCATCCGCTCGTTTGAACAGTAGCTGTATCGAAGTATCGTTCTCCGCTCGACTGGTCCTCGATGGTAAAGCTGGAATCGAACAATCGTAACCCCGGTCTGTAGTTCAGGTCGCTACGGTATTTTTCATGGTCACCGTTGACGTGCAATCCGCGGATTCCAATCTCGAAGCTTCCACTAACAACAAATCGGCTAGGAGACGAGTCCGGGGACGGGGTCGGGCTTTGACCAAAGCCGACGCCGGCCGCAGTCACCCACACGCCAATTAACAGGCCCGCATTTAAAACGATTTTTCTTGATCTCATGTTGTACATACTCCCCCCGTTCCGTTATCTAAAGAAATAGGCACTTGAGTTAGAGCCGTGAACGGCCGAATGACAAACGGTGCATTGTAGATAACGCACTTGTGCCTGATTATGAAGGCTCGGAGCCTGCGGCGACAGCTCTTCGGTGATGCCGGTATGGCATTCGAAACAGAGCTGACGTACTGAACTCCTCTTCAACATTTTTGGATTAGCCGAGCCGTGAGGAGTGTGACATGATGCACAGCCCTCTACCTTGAGCGGAGCATGCTCGTAAACGAACGGCCCTTGCTTGTTGGCGTGGCACTTGACACAGGAGGCATCGGCACCAACCGCAAGATTGGCTTGTTTGGACTCAAATCCTCCGTGAGCATTGTGGCAATCAGTGCACTTCATCGTTCCTTCAAGAACTTTATGGTGGAACGGTTTCGAAAACTGAGCTTTGGTTTCGCTGTGGCAACTAATGCAAAGCTGTGGTTCGCCTTGCTTAAGCATCGAATCGCCTGTATTGCCCGGGTTCTGGATCGACGCGCCGCTGACGTTTGTTATCGAGCCGGCGTGGCCATTCTTCAGGTCCGAACCGTGTGCAGTGTGGCAGTCGGTACAACCGACGTCGTTTCTCCAATGCTCGCCACGTCTAAAATTGTTGTGTGAGGCAGAACCGGCGTGGCAGCCCAAACAAGTTTCAGAGACCTCTTTCGAGCTCTTTTTAACAAATGAAACGATCTTCGTTTTATCGCCGCCGCCCTCTACGTGGAGCTTTCCGGGTCCGTGACATGATTCGCAGCCCTGTGCTTTGTCCTTCCAGCTTGCGACTTCGCTGAGCTTGGCATGTTTTGTGCGGCTAAACTTCTTGAACTGATCCTCGTGGCACCCCTTACAGGTCTCGCTACCGACGAAATCGTCGGGGTTTGCGCTCGCGATCATATCGGCGGTCGACGAGTCGATTTCGACAGAGTCGCCGCTGGCGGTCGAAACCGAACCTGAGATGGCCCACGAGAGCAGAGCGATGGTAAACACCGAGAAAAGAACAACTTTTATCTTGTTATTTGACTTCATGACAAATGCCTCCAAATTGGTGCATTTAGCCCGATATGGACTATTTACACCTCAAGGGTATAAGGCATCCGGAGAGCGGTATGTGAGCGGCGTCACAAATCAGCCCGAATGTGAAAAAAATTAGAAATTTTTTTTGGCGGATCAATGCGTTTTGAGTTTTTTGACAGCTTCTTGATAGAGACGGCTGAGGATCTCGGCAAGGCGGAAGCATAGGTCGGGATGTTCGAGGATGAAATTTCGCAGAATCTCACGATCCTTCGGCTCAAATTCGTCGAGCAGATCGTCGATTGACGCAAGGTCACAAAAAAAATGTTCCCGAGTTTCGTCGCTCACCATCACCAACACCTCCCGGTATTGACTGATAGTTCTCCCAACTGGGATCAGATGATAGGACGCTCGTCACAATTAGAAGTGACGAGCATCACATGTCGGTATGCAGATTCTTGCGGGTGCCGATGACGGCCTTGAGCCGACGCCGGTCGTGAATGACCATTTCGGAGCCTTTGAGAGTGACCAGGTCATGCTCGCGAAAATATTTGAGGGCACGCGTTACTGTCTCGCGTGATGCGCCGATCATCTCGGCCATTTCTTCGTGGGTGAAAAAGTTTTTGAGGCGGACGAGGCCATCGCCGCCGGTTCCATTTCCGCTCCAGCCGAGAAACAGTTTGGCGAGCTTGTCTGCGACCGAATCGGACAATCCGAGCGAACATACCTGACGATATGCGGTTTGATAATTACGGCTCAACTGGCGGGCGGCATTTAGACACGCTTCCGGATTTGAATGCAGCAACCGTATAAAATCATCTGTTGAAACATAGTTAACCTGACAAAGCTCAAGAACCTCGGCTGTAGTTTCGTATTCCGCCCCGTCTATCGCAGCACTTAGGCCGAGAATGTCGCCGGGTTCGATGATGCCGAGTATGATCACTTTACCTTCCTGCGAGCAGGTTGATAGTTTGACCTTGCCCTGGCATAGCATATAAACACCCGTCGCGGGCTGGCCCTCGACAAAGAGCATCGTGCCTTTCGGATACACCTTTGTCACCGAGATCGATTCAAAGCCTTCGAGCGCCGGGAAATGGCAAAAGAAACTGGAGTCGTGAAGCGAGCAGTCCTGACATTTATCCTGAATTCGTAGATCGTGTGCTGCCTTCATTATAATCGTTTTGGTCGAGTCAACGGCCTTTCCTGAAATTTAGTTTTTGGGCCTTAACGGAAACGCCCAATCTGCTCAAGTGCAAATCGCATACCCGCGAGGCGTTAAAGGTAAACGATGGAAACAATACGTTTGCGAAGACCCAAGAGCCGCCTGCTCTAACCGGAACGCGTCGAATTACTTGGGCCACCGCGAAAAAACTCGCACTTATTCACGCGGCATGTTTTTCAAAGCGGAGTATGGTCGTGTTGCCGTTACTCGTTTTGATGTCGACGCCGTCTTCATCGCCCGAGGCGCTAAAATGGAAGGCCATATCGACCGCGTTCGGCACATCGTGACAAAGCTCGCCGACGGATATCTGGACTAACGGCAGGTCCTTATGTGCATCAACGTCGATGCCCACGAACGGTAGGCCGTTTTCGAGCCAGTAATCGTCCACGGCATCGCCGGAGCGTTCGAAAACTCCAAGTCTTGTCGCCCGGCCGGCATTGTTTTCGGTGAAAAACCTCATGTATTTTGACCATTCATGCTGTGTTGCTGTGGCGTTCATTTTGGTTACCTCGCTATTCGATCAGTGTAAGCTCCTGAGTTTTTCTTCAAGAAGCTTGGCCGAAACCGTTAGAAAATCATACGCGGTGATCAGGCCAACGAGCCTCCTATCCTTTACAACCGGCAGACAGCCGATCTTGCGCTCGCGCATCAGTTCGAGAGCCTCAAGCGTTGGCGTGGCCGGCTCGATGGTAATGAGTTCGGTTTTCATGATGTCGCGAATAATGATCGGCTGAACAACCCGGCATTTGCCCTGTGCGATCAACTCGACGAGATCGCGATGAGAAACGATTCCGATGAGGCGGCCGGCATCGTCTTCGACCGGCACATGCCGCACCTGCCGCCAGTGCATCAGGCTCGCTGCGAGGTCAATTATGTCCTCAGGGCGAACCGTGTAAAGATCTACGGCCATGAATTGTTCGACGGTCTGATAATTGTCAATCCACTCCGACTCAGTCGGAATCTCTGCCAACTCCCACGTGTGCATAGGCTCACTGCTTGTCTCTTGATGGGCCTTCATTGCTGCCGTAAGCGTTCTCATTCGAACATTCGATTTTGCGCCTTTTTCCATTGCCGCATACGAATCGAGCATCCATTGCGCACCCGATTTTTCCTGCGTCACACGATCTTCGATTATGTTAAGTAGTCGTGCGCTGTCAGCCTCGTCGACACCGGCGCGTGCGAGACCTTTTCTTGCTCTCGGCAGTAGTTCCTCGAGTATGATCCGTCCGACCCGGCGGCTCTTGCCGTCAAGACCGCGGATCTGTCCGTTTAGTCCATAACGTGCCGCGTTGTAGAAATTAGTGCGCGCATCATCAAACGTCATGTGATCGCGAATGTCGCCAAATTCCTCCGGCAGCTCGGTCATCAGTCCGAGAAAGAAAGCGGCATTAGCCATTTCGTCGGCGATCGTCGGCCCTGAAGGCAGGTACCTAGCCTCGATCCGCAGTCCAGGTTTGCCATCAACCACGCCATAGCACGGCCTATTCCATCGCCAGATGGTGCCGTTGTGCAAACGCCACGCCGCCAGGCTCGGGATGCCGCCGCCCTCAAGTACCTTGAGCGAGTTTTCTTCGATGGCCTGTGTGAGAAGGATCCGAAATCGGATGGCGTCCTCGCGAAGAACTTCGATTATCGAATTTTCGACCCAGCGATCGCCAAAATTAACCCGAGGCTTTTGGTCTCTTTGTCTGTGCGTCTGCGAACGCGTGTCGGTTGATTGCTTGAATACGGCGAGCCTCGTCTCATGCCATAAGCGGTGGTTCAACAGGATCGGCGAGTTTACGGCCGAGGCAAGCACCGGACCGGAAATTGCCTGAGCCCAGTTGTAGTAACGAACAAAATCCGTCGCTCCGACCTGGAGATGAACCTGAAAGCTCGTATTGCAAAATTCAATGTATGTATCCTGCAATGTCAGTTGGAGCTCATCAAGTCCTTTAATATGGATCATGCGATTCTGGCCATGCAACTCGGTTACGATCCTATCGATCTCGAAATAACGCGGGTGGGGCGTAAGGTTTTCGCTTGTCAGATCAGATTGCTGGATCGTAGGTAGAATGCCGGCTAAAACCACCCCGCCGCCAAACTTTCCGGCTGCTTTACGAACGATACCAAGCACCTCGTTTAGCTCATCTTCCATTAGCCGCAAACAGTTTCCACCAAATGCGAGCGGCGTCAGATTTGCTTCGAGATTGAACTTGCCTATCTCCGTGGTTAAACGGCCGTCGCGAGCCTGACTGATAACATCCATAGCAAGCGGAGCGGGCCGCATAGCCGA
>JANLTF010000238.1:0-3920 GCA_031362825.1 Acidobacteriota bacterium
AGTGTCGGCTGATAGCCAACGGCCGACGGCATACGTCCGAGAAGTGCGGACACCTCAGAACCTGCCTGCGTAAATCTAAAAATGTTATCGACGAAGAAAAGCACGTCGTTCCCCTGATCGCGGAAATACTCAGCAACGGTAAGTCCCGACAAAGCAACACGAAGACGGGCTCCTGGCGGTTCCGTCATCTGTCCGTAAACGAGCGACACTTTTGATCCCTTGATCTCTTCTTTATCAACAAGCGTGAGGTCGAATTCGCCGGTCTCTTCCATGTGCTCGTTAAATTTGTCGCCGTAACGGATAACTTTGGACTCGACCATTTCACGGAGAAGATCGTTGCCCTCACGTGTTCGTTCGCCGACACCGGCAAATACTGAGAAGCCGTCCGAACCGATCGCGACGTTGTTGATCAATTCCATGATCAGAACCGTTTTGCCGACGCCGGCACCGCCAAAGAGACCGATCTTTCCGCCACGCAGGAACGGCTGAATAAGGTCAATGACCTTGATTCCTGTCTCGAACATTTCGAGTTGCGTCGCCTGCTCGTCGAACGACGGAGCGTGGCGATGGATCGAAGATTTCGATTCGCTGTTGACCGGGCCAAGCTCGTCGACCGGATCGCCGATGACGTTCATCACGCGGCCAAGTGTTGCATTGCCAACCGGAACCATGATCGGGCCGCCGAGGTCGATGACCTTCATCCCGCGGACCATACCGTCGGTCGGCAGCATTGAAACAGCACGCACTCGCCCTTCGCCGAGGTGCTGTTGGACTTCGGCAACGACGTCGATGTTCTCGCCGTCGAAGCCCTCGCTCGTGATCCGCAGAGCCTGATAGATCGGCGGCAAATAATTGTTTGAAAATTCTACGTCAACGACCGGTCCGATGATCTGTACTACCGTTCCGACCTGTCCGCTTCCTTCGTTAGCCATTATTAATAATATGCTCCTCTAAATAGGTAAAATATCGTGATATTTACAAAGGAGTAAGAATATCATACCGCTCGAATTGTGTGCAAAGCGGCTAAGTTAAATCGGTACCGCCTCCATTGACCTAAAAATACGCCGCGGGACGCTCCAGTCCATCAAAATCCCGTAAGTTATCAACTCTCAACACCTTAAAGACACTTGCTCAATATCTTGTCCCAGCCTGTCCCGAACTTGTCCCGCACTTGTCCCGCACCAACAGCGGGACCAATAACTCCTGTATTCTCAGTATTTACACATATTTTTTTCGTGCTGATCGGTGACTTTTTAAAAAAATACATTACAATGTCTTACAGCACCCCAATCGCACTGTGGACAAAATACTGTATCATATTCACAACATTTTGTATACACTTTTCCTTGAGTCTGATCGAACGGAGTCGACGATTCTACTACTTAGGTTTTTGTAGAAAATTCTTGTTACCGCGAACCGATCCGAGGCACTAATTTGATTGACACCAATTGTTTGTTTTAGTAGCCTCACAGTTATAGAAATTAGCTCCGACTCGCAAATCAAATTAATTTGAGCAACCTCAAAAAACTAGAACTATCACCCCAAGGACTCAACACGCTTTTCGGCGTTCAGGATCAAAACCTCAAGTATCTCGAATCCATCTTCGACGTGACGATCCGTTCGCGCGGGAACGAGTTTCAATTCGATGGCGACGACGCCGATATTGCGACGATCGAGCAGATACTTGATGATTTTGAAGAGTTGTACACCACCGGCAACGTGTTCACCGACAAAGAACTGCGTGACGCCTTCAAGCAGATCGCAGAAGATCCAACGTATCGCCTGACCGACCACTTTCTCAAAGCGAGGTTCAATCCGACCGGCAAGAAACAGGTCGCACCGAAAACCTTAAATCAACGCAAATATCTCGACGCGATCGGATCGAATGATCTTGTATTTGGCATCGGTGTTGCCGGAACCGGAAAGAGCTATCTCGCAGTGGCGATGGCGGTCGATGCGTTGTTCAAGAAACAGGTGAGCCGCATTGTCCTGACTCGTCCGGCTGTTGAAGCCGGCGAACGGCTCGGCTTCCTTCCTGGCGACCTACAGGAAAAGGTCGATCCATATCTTCGGCCGCTTTACGACGCGTTATTCGATCTGGTGGACGCCGAAAAGGTCACCAAGATGCTCGAAAAACGCATCATCGAGATCGCCCCGCTCGCATTTATGCGCGGCCGCACGTTGTCCGACGCCTTTATCATCCTCGACGAGGCCCAAAACACGACGAGCGAACAGATGAAAATGTTCCTCACCCGCATCGGCCCGGGCTCAAAAGCCGTCGTCACCGGCGACAAAACCCAGATCGACCTCCCCGGCCACCAACGCTCCGGCATCAAAGAAGCCGAAGCGATCCTACAAGACATCGAAGGCATCGCCTTCGTCCACTTCACCGATATGGACGTCGTTAGACACAAACTGGTACAAGCGATCGTGCGAGCCTATGATGCACATTCAGCCGCAAAAGCAGATGCGAACCAATGATCGACGTCGTCAATCTTCAGCGAAAGCATAGGCTAGAACTACGGGAATTTCGTGAGTTCTCGAAACTGTTGATTTCAACCGTTCATGAGGCGTTTGGAAAAACCTTCTCCGTCGCGTTGGTTCCTGACGACAGAATGAAGCAGCTCAACGAACTGTTTCGCAGTAAGAATACAACCACCGACGTTCTCTCTTTCCCACACGAACCGGACGAATTCGATCCGGACAAGGACAATCTCGGCGACATCGTGATATCGGTCGAACAGGCTCAGAAGCAGGCCGCGGAGAACGGCCTGACGCTTGAGGGCGAGATCAAGCAGCTTATTCTCCACGGCTTGCTGCATCTCTGCGGCAACGACCACGAAACCGACAACGGCGAAATGAACGCACGCGAGCTCGAACTGCGTGATAAACTTGGCATATAGGCTATGACCGATCAAATAAAAAGGGCCGAACCGTGCGTGATGGTGATCTTCGGAGCGACGGGAGATTTGACCAAACGCAAGCTGTTTCCTGCTCTGTATAATCTCGCGAAAGAAGATTTTCTGCCGCACACATTTGCGATCATCGGTGTCGGGCGTCAGGAAATGACGACTGACGAGTTTCGCAAACAGGTTCTCGCCAATTTCAAAGAGTTCCTTCCTAAGCCTCCCGATGCGAAGCTGCTCAAATGGTTCGGCGAACGTGTGTATTACACCGGCGGCGATTTTGACGAGGATAAGAAGCTATTCGACGATCTCAAGGCACTCGTCGGCGACGTTTGTGTCGAGCATCAGATCCCTGAGAATTTCTTTTACTATATGGCGACTCCGCCAACGCTTTTCGCAGATGTCGCAGAGAAGATCGTCAAAAACGGCATGGGCGACGAAGAGAACGGCAACTGGCGCCGCTTTATCTTTGAAAAGCCGTTTGGCCATGATCTCAAATCGGCGCAGAAACTAAACGCCGATCTGCTCTGCATACTAAAGGAAAACCAGATCTACCGAATCGACCATTATCTTGGCAAAGAGACGGTGCAGAACATCCTGGTCTTCCGCTTTGGCAACAGCATTTTCGAGCCGATTTGGAACCGGAACTACATAGATCACGTTCAGATCACCGTTGCTGAATCGCTCGGCGTTGAGCTTCGCGGCGGTTATTACGATTCGGCCGGAGCCCTTCGCGATATGATACCGAATCATATTTTGCAGCTCGTCACGCTGACCGCGATGGAACCGCCCGTTTCGTTCGAAGCCAATTCCGTTCGCGACGAGCAGGCGAAGATATTGCACGCCATCCAGCCCTTTTCACCCGAAGACGTCCTGCACCGGACTGTTCGCGGTCAGTACGGAAAAGGCACGATCGACAAGAAAAAGGTGCCCGACTATCGCAGCGAAAAGAATGTCGCCCCATTCTCAAACACCGAGACGTTTGCCGCCCTAAAGCTATCCATCGACAACTGG
>JANLTF010000255.1:0-6105 GCA_031362825.1 Acidobacteriota bacterium
GTCGTCGGCGTGAATGGCGTCGGCAAAACAACGACCATCGGCAAACTCGCACAGCGCATCAAAAACGAGGGCAACGACGTCCTGATCTGCGCGGCGGACACATTCAGAGCTGCGGCAAGCGACCAACTTGAGATCTGGGCAACGCGTGCGGGCGTGCAGATCGTGCAGCAAAAGCAGGGAACCGACCCTGCGGCGGTGCTCTTTGACGCTTTGGCGGCCGCTAAGGCCCGCAGCAGCGACGTTTTGATCGTCGATACGGCAGGCCGCCTACACAATAAGGCGAATTTGATGGCAGAGCTCGAAAAGATGAAGCGTATATCTTCGCGGGAGGTTGCCGGGGCACCGCACGAAACGTTGCTCGTTATCGATGCCGTCACCGGCCAAAACGGCCTCGAACAGGCTCGCCAGTTCATGAAAACCGCGGACGTGACGGGCATCGTCCTGACCAAACTCGACGGCACCGCCAAAGGCGGCATCGCTGTTGCGATCGCCAAAGAATTAAATCTCCCGATCCGGTACGTAGGCATTGGCGAACAGGTCGATGATCTAATGGTATTCGATCCGGAAACTTATGTGAACGGCCTGTTTAACTAGGAGATAGAAATGAAACACTACTTACTGATCGGAATTTTTGCGGCTGTTGTATTTATCGGCTCAACCCAAGTCGTGTATGCCTGTTCGTGCGTGCCTCCGATGCCCGGCGAGACGCTCAAATCACAGGTTAAAAAGTCTAAAACCAATGCGACGGCGATATTTATCGGAACAGTGATGTCTGTGCGATATTCGGATGAAACGATGAACGGCACTCCGGTCAAGAGGTATGCCAAGCTCAAGGTTGAGCGTTCCTGGAAGGGTCCGACGACCGAGTTTATCGAGATCGAATCCGCAAATGTGTGCTGTCTATGCGGGATCGAATTCAACGAAGGCCAACGATGGATCGTCTATTCCAATTCCAACGATCCGAATTCGCTTAGTGCGTCGAGCTGTAGCAGAACTTATCAAGTCAAAGGTAAAAGTCTGGACGAAAGATACCTTGGCAAAGCGAGAAAGATCAAAAAGTCATCGAAATAGCGGCCCTACAACCAAATGACGAAGCCCTTGTCCGGCGGTCTTTAGATCTGGCAGCGCGAGGTGTTGGGCTTGTCAGCCCGAATCCGCTCGTTGGATGTGTCATTGTCTCCACTGACGGCAGGGTCGTCGGCGAAGGCAGCTACATTTACGCCAACCTCGTCCACGCGGAAGCGATAGCCTTACAGCAAGCAGGTGAAATGGCTCGGGGCGGGACGGCGTATGTTTCGCTCGAGCCGCACGACCATCACGGTAAGACTCCGCCGTGTACCGAAGCGCTGGTGAATGCCGGAATTAAACGCGTTGTTTGCCCGATAGAAGACCCCAATCCGCTTGTCTCGGGCCGTGGTTTTCAGACGCTGCGAAATGCGGGCATCGAGGTCGTAACCGGAATCCTTGCAGACGAAGCGGCGAAACTCAACGAAGAGTTCATCTGTTGGCACCGCAAACTCCGGCCGTTTGTCCACCTGAAACTTGCGATGTCGCTCGACGGGCGCATCTCGCTCTCAGACAGCGTTTCGACGGCACTTTCGGGCGAGCGGGCGCGTGAACGCGTTCAGGCGTTGCGGCACGAGCACGACGCCATTCTCGTCGGTGGAAATACTGCAAATGTTGATAATCCGAGCCTGACCGACCGAAGCGGAAAGCCCCGGCGAAGGCCGTTAACACGTGTGGTGCTTGATAACCGGCTACAAATGCGGCCCGGATCAATTCTGGCTACAACTACGGCAAATGCACCGACCATTGTTTTTACAAACTGCCGTGATTCTGATAAAAAGTCTGGCTTAAGAGATCGAGGCGTTGATATTGTCGAGTTGGAAATGGGCGGTCGCGATCTTGCAGGGGTTCTAGCCGCATTAAAGGATCGGGAAATTCAGAGTGTTCTCGTGGAAGGCGGAACCGAGGTGGCCGGTGCATTTTGCGATGCGCGTTTGGTCGACAAGGCGACGTTTATCGTGGCTCCGATCATAATCGGCGGACGCGAGGCCCCGAATGCTGTCGGCGGAAGCGGGGCAAATTCACTCACAGAGGCTCTTCGCCTCACCGAAATTACAATTGACCAACTCGGTGAAGATATAGAGATCACTGGCTATCCAAACTAGATAGGCCACGCGGCCGATTTGTAAACCGTCTCGCGTTGACAGGAGCGATGAATCACCAATTCCCAACCAGATTTGCCAAAAAGTCCCTCGGTCAAAATTTTTTGATCGACGATACGGTTATAGCCCGAATCGTGTCGTCACTGGAGATCTCTCCGGGTGAACCGGTCGTTGAGATCGGACCGGGACGCGGTGCGTTGACGCATGAACTTCTGGATTCGGGTGCCCAATTGACAGCTTTGGAAATTGACAGGGAACTCGTGCCTCAATTGAATGTCGAATATGGCGAAAGAGACAATTTTCATTGTATCGAAGGCGACGTTTTACAAGTTGACCTGACCTCGGTCGTTGAAAGCCCCCCGGCAAAACTCGTCGGCAATCTGCCGTACTACATCTCGACGGCAATTCTCCAAAAGCTGATCGAACAACGCCATTTGTTTTCAAAGATCGTCCTGATGCTGCAAAAGGAAGTTGTAGCGCGGATCATAGCGAAGCCGGGCGACAGTTCCCGCGGGTTTCTTACGGTGCTGGTCGAAGATGCATTTGAATCCGTGTCGTTGTTCGACGTCTCGCCTTCGGCATTCGTACCACGGCCAAAGGTTTGGAGCAGCGTTATCTCGCTCACGCCTAAGATATCCGTGATCACCGATCATATCGAATTCCGGAGACTCGTCAGCGCTTCATTTGCGCAGAAGCGAAAGACGATCTTTAATAATCTCAGGAACATCTATCCGAACGCAGAACCGCTTCTTTCTTTTGCCGATATTGATCCAAAGCGAAGAGCAGAAACACTCACGCTGCTCGAGTGGGCTTCACTTGCGAACGCGATCGGCCAACGACGCTAAGTGACGCGTTTTTCATCCGCACTTGCGGTGATCGTTTTCTTGAGGCGTGAGAGCCTCGTTGATTCCTGTTTCGCACGCATTATCCAATGCGTCATTGTGCGTTGATAGGACGGGGCTTGGACCTCTTTCGGTCAATGCCCCAATTTTCTTAATGTTGACGGCGCTCCAGATGCTGGTCGGCCGGCGTGGAGTGAAACGAACGGAATAGCTGTCGCCGTCGATTCGTTTCCTGACACCGTCGATCCAACCTAATCATAGCGCCTGATCGACCGATTCGGACCATGTCACGTTGGGCTTTCCGATTCCGACCTTGTAAAAGCCTACAAAGATTCCCGATGCTTTGTCATGATTTTCAGCAAGCCATTTGCGAAAGGCAGATTGTTCTTCGAAAAAGACCGGTTCCATAGAAAGAAATGAGAATCGATTGAACGGAATGAAAAAAGGCTGCCTGATCTTAGGATCAGACAGCCTGGACTCGATCGTGATGATCGATCTATGGAACGTACGCCGACGGTACCGGTTTGTCGGTCGCAATGCCGAATTGCTGGGCACTGAAACCAGTCGTTGTCCGCTGTAGGTACCAGACACCGCCGCGATAGACGGAGAGGTCATTGGAACCATCGCCATCGTAGTCACCAGGAGTTGGTATATCTGTCGATAGCCCGAATGCCTGTGCACGGAATCCGCCGTCGCTGCTGCGGAGTTGATACCAGACTCCCGTCGAAGGCCGCCAGACGGCTATGTCAGCACGCCCGTCGGCGTCATAGTCGCCAACCGTCGGCTTATCTTCGGCGAGTCCAAACTGCGTGATAGTAGTGCCGCCGGTGCTCTTGAGGATATACCATGTACCGCCTCGATAGATGGCAAAATCGGTCTTACCGTCACCGTCATAATCAGCAGCAGCCGGAACGTCGGTCGAGATGCCCCAACGCGTTGCCCGCTGGGAGCCGTCAACGCTGCTCATCCACCACCAATTCCCATCCGACGGACGATAGATCGCGACATCTGATTTGTTGTCACCGTCATAGTCGCCTGGCTGAGCAATATCTCCCGGCTGGCCAAACGGAACGACCACTACGCCGCCGCTGCTGCGGGATTCGTACCACGTTCCGTCACGGAATACGGCAATGTCCGTTTTGCTATCACCGTCGTAATCCGCTGGTGCGACCTTGTCCGTCGAATTGCCAAAATGCTGGGACGAAAACGCATTATTGCTGCTGTTGAGAATGTACCAGTTGCCTTCGGCTGGACGGAAAACTGAAATATCCGTTTTGCCGTCGCCGTCGAAATCTACGAACTTGGCCCTTGATACAGCCGCAGCTTCGCCAAACACCGTGAACCTTGCCGCTTGCGAAACCGAGAATCCGTTTGCAGCTCCGGCATCGGTAACATACCAGCGGGCAAAGAACGTTCGGCCGACGAGAGCGGGATTGTTAGGGATCGGAATACTGACCGAAGTCCAGCCATTGCCGGCACCTGTCGCCTGTGTCGATGAAGTCACACGGGCGAACGAACCGGTCGCCGGAATGGCCGTGCCTGTTCCCGGATCGACCTCGTCAATCACGAGGACAGCATTCGAGTTACCTATCGTTCGCGACACTGAGACAGTGAAATTCGGATTACCTATCATCGGTGGTGAGATCGCCTTGATCTCCGGCACAAAGGCTCCGGATCCGGCACGGCCTGTTCCTGTAACTACCGGTTGACGGCTCGATTCCATATAGAGTGCGGGTCGATCGAACGGGCCCGTTTCGTTCATAACTCGGGTGTCCGTGAGTGGCCTGCGAAGGAAGGCAACGAGATCGGCTTGCTGTCCGCCGTTCAAGCCGAGCGGGCGAATGAGATTGCCTGGCTTGTTTGGAGCGTTAAAATCACCGCCCCGATTGTAAAAGGCAACGACCTGCTCGAGCGTCGTAAACTGCCCGTTATGGAAGAACGATCCGCGTTTCTCAACGTTCCTTAGACTAGGAACACGGAACGAACCACGATCGTTGTTGTTGCCGGTCACCACAAATCGTCCGAGATCGTCATTCTGTGGACGAACGCCGATATATCGGAACGTCTGATCCGTTAAGAGATTTCCCGCGTGGCAGACATTACAACTGCTTGCGTTGAAAGTATTTCGTCCGCGCTGTTCAGCGGCTGAAAGCGGTGTTCCGCCTGCATTCGCAATATCAAGCGGAGTTTGATCGCTGTAAAGCGTTCTTTCGTAGGCACCGATAGCCAAGGCAATGCGTGCCGGCGTAACTTCTGCCGTTCCAAATGCTTCGAGAAATAGGTCCTGATATGATCTGCCCGAAAGCCAAGTGTTCAGGGCCGTGGGTATCGATGGAGAAAGTGCGAGCGGCCTCGATCCGGCGACGCGGTTTGCGACATCGTTCCAGTCGCGGCCGGTGTGTGCCATTTCCTCAGCGGAAAGCGGCGGTCCGAGAACCTGGCTTTCGAGAGCGGCGCCAGCGTTTATGATCACATTATTCGTGATGGGATCGCGAAACTGTCCGGTCGCACGCCCGTCCCAGAACAAGACAGGAGCGTACGCGGCATTAATGTGCGATACCGATTTTCGATTGGTCACCTGATCGTTTAGGCCGTATGTCGGAACGCTTATGTAGGTTCCATTTGCATTGTTTGACGGAACACCGGATGAGCCTCGAACGTCATCCGGCGTGCCGAGAATATTGTCGGCTCCAGGATGCGTCGATGTTGCGGTTGCGGGGACAGAACGAGGATCGGTTCCGCCGTTTGCCGAATGATGACAGGTTCCGCATGAGACTGTACGAGTTGACGAAAGCTGTTCGTCCCAAAACAGGGCCTTTCCAAGATATGTCTTTGTCGCTGTCGCCGGATTGCCCGGAGGGACAGGCGGCGGTTCGAGCGGTGGAACGGGCCCTTGTTGATTGGTGCCACTTCGCGAGCCCTGATCGGGACTGCTCATGCTGCTGGTCGTTGTGCTGTTCTCCGCACGAACCCAATAAAAGAAATTGGTGCCGGGTGCCGCAGCAACATCAAAAAATGTATTTGCCGGGGTCGTCCCCACATCTAAAGCAGTCTCGGAATTATTCGTCGCATTCCTAAAAATTCTATAATTGGTC
>JANLTF010000315.1:0-5466 GCA_031362825.1 Acidobacteriota bacterium
GATCGAGCGCCGTCAGATTCGAAGGCAAACTCCCGACACCGGCAAATTTCTTGTAATTATCCTGAATTTTGTTCTTTAACCAACGCAGATATTCCACAGCCTCGCGTTCGCGGGGCGTGAACGATTTAATCAGGCCCTCGCGATTGGCGACGTGGGCTTCGAGCAGCTTTTGATTGTGGCGTTTGTTGACGATCTGCCGATATGACGAAAGCTGTGGCACAACTACGAGATAAATAGCTTCGAGAACGAGAGCGATCAGTAGCGGGATCACATTAAACGAAAACACCGCAGCCGCCAAAAAACCGGCGAGAGCCCAAAAATTTATGAGCTCCTTGGCCGCTTCTTTGGCATAGCTAGTGTTAAATCTCTCGATCTCCGAACGGTATTTTGCAATGTCTGCCATGAAGAGAAATGTACCTAACCAATACTTAATGCTGCGTCGATGCGTGTCTTAACAACTCGGGAAAGCGGAAGCTGAACGAAAAAATCAAGAGGATAGACAGAAATCTCACCTTGATTGTCAGTTAATGCAGCGTACTCGCCGGTAATATCGATTCGATAGAGTTTTGAAACTGTAAGAAAATCAGGATCGTCGGATCTTACACAAACTGCATACACCGCTTCTCGCGTGAGCGGAGCCTCACCATCGATCTGTATCGTGGTCGTTCTCCAGCCATTTTTATCTACACCAACTTTTCTGATCATATTCGTTTGAGCCAACTGTCAAGCTCCGTTTTCAGGTAAGCGATTTCCGCCCGGCTTAAGTCGGCCTTCTCATTTTTGGCATAAATATCCAATAACAAGATCTTATCGTGAGCTAATGCAAAGTAATAAATTATTCTTGAACCACCACGTTTTCCGTGTCCGGATGAACTCCATCGCATTTTCCGCATTCCGCCCGAATTCCTGATTACGGAGCCAACTTCAGGCCGGCTATTCAAATACCACTGCAATCCGCCCATCTCATCGTCATCAATTAACTTTGATGCACGTTTTGTAAAACGTGGTGTTTCGGTGAAATGAAGCAGGTTCATTCGCTACGACTGTTGTTTCGCCTCGTTAATTAATACGTCTTCAAGCACCTCAGCTTCCTGAACATCGCCGCCAGCCTCGATCTGTTTGCTCGCGGCTGGAGTTCCGGCACCGAGCATTCCCATAGACTGTTTATATTCGAGCAATTTGTCCTGCAATTGAATATCCATCGCCTCGCGCTCAATGTCTTGCATCTGGGCGTCAACCGAACTTGAACCAAGTTGTAGCTTGGCTTCGGCAGCTGCGACACGACGGTCGATCTTCTCGCGCATTTCATTGAAGGTCGAAGAATCATCGCCGATGTTGAAGGTGTCCATCGTCTGAGCGAGCTGCTCCTGCAATTTCGCCTGTTTGGCCGCACTGATAAGCTGCATCGCCTCAGCGGAGCGCTTTTTCATGTTGAGGACGTAATTGTCTCGGGCCTTGAGAGCCTGCTTCGACGCAACCTGTGCATGCTCGGCCTGAACTTCGGTACGCGAAAGATCCATTTGTGCCTGCTGCAATTGGCCGATGTATGCGGTAGCAATATCGTCGCGGCCCATTTTAACTGACGCTTTGATCTTGCTGTCGAGATCGACAACCTGAGTTGAAAGGTTTTCTTTCTGTTTCAACAAGAGCCTTTCAGTTGCCATCACCTGTGCTACCGAATTGTTCAACTCGGGCACACGGTCGCGCATATCACGGATCGTCTGCTGCAGCACCAATTCGGGGTTCTCGATCTTATCCAGCGCAGCACCTGTACTAGCAAAGAAAACTCGTTTAAGTCTTAACCAAAGTCCCATTTTTTCTAACGGCTCCTCAAAAAAATTGTTAATACAACTTCTTGCCAAAAACCTTACGACGGCAAAATATCCAAAGTTGCAAATTCCGAATTAGTATAACAGGAAAATTGATTTAGGAAAGATAAATTGAGCAGTTCGCGGCGTACAAAATTTGGTTTTGCTCCGAAGTGGTTTACAGTAAACTCGAGAAGCCAAAGATCTTACTAAAATGCCCGATTCTCTCGAAAACGTCGTAAGCGAACTTGATAGGGAACTGTTGAGCCGTCACCGGTTCGATACGGGCCTGTTCAATGAACTTACCGCGATCCAGGAATCGTCGGGAATTCTCCACGGCGAACGCGCGATCTGCCCGTTCCTGCGGCCTTTTTTTCTGGCTGAATCGAAATACAATTCGATTCGAGATGCCGCTGCGCTGGTCTATCGAGCGTTCGGGGCATTGACTAACGCGGCGCTTGAGAATGACGCTATTCTCGAGGAACTCGGCGTTTCCGAAAAAGAGGCACGCTGGGCCAGGCTTGATCCGCGGTACTTGGATGTTTCGGTGAATAGCAGGCTCGACACATTCCTGTCGCCGGACGGTTTTGCATTTCTTGAATACAACGGCGAAAATCCCGCCGGCATCGGAGATCAGGCGTCGCTCGAAAGGCTATTCACGCATATTCCTCTTGTCGCCGCTTTCCTTGCTGAAACGGGCCATTACTTTCCCCAACCGCAGGTCAAATTGCTTCAGGCCTTGGACGAGGCATATCGAGAATTTGGCGGTGCTAAAGAAAAGCCGAATATAGCGATCGTCGATTGGGCCGGAGTATCGACCGGAGCTGAGTTTGAGATACTGAAAGAGCATTTCGAAACGCAGGGCTATCCAACAAAGATCTGCGACCCATCGGAACTGGATTATTTCGACGGTTCGCTCGTGTCGGGTGATTTTGAGATCGATGTATTCTTTAAGCGTGTGATAATCCACGAATTTCTGGATCAGTTCGACGAAGGGCATCCGGTATTTCAGGCGATAACCGACGGCTCGGTATGTATGGCGAATTCATTTCGGTCCAAAATACCTCATAAAAAGGCCGGGCTTGCGATATTGACCGACGAACGCTACAGCGAACTCTTTGACGCGGACGAACTTGACGCGATCGCCCGGCACGTTCCTTGGACGCGAAATGTTCGTGCGGGAATTACGACTTATCGCGGCGAAAGGGTAGATCTTGTCGAATATGTAAGGGCCGAGCGGCAGCGGTTTGTTCTAAAACCGAACGACGACTATGGCGGAAAGGGCATCAGCTTTGGTTGGGAAAGCTCGGTTTCTGAATGGGACGACGCGATCGAATCGGCCCTCGCCGCCCAATATGTAGTGCAGGAAAGAGTGCCGGTCGAGAAAATGGACATTCCCGTATATTTGAACGGCGAGGCCCGAATGGAATCGCTGACGGTCGATTTTGATCCGTTCCTTTTCCGAGGCGTTGTCGAGGGCGGAATGGTCCGGCTCGCAGCCGGGTCACTCGTGAATATTTCGTCGGGAGGAGCCGAGACTGCACTGGCGATACTAAGAGGATATTGAAAAAACGCAAGATTTCGGGCTCCGGTGCGTTCCAAAAACAGAAGTGAGCGGACCATCTAGCCGCAAAGACGTTTTTTAGGATGGCGATAAAAATGAAAAAATTAGTTTCGTGGATCTTACTATTTACTATCTATTTAGGACATATTGCGCCGGTTTACCTCACCGCGAATGCGCAGGTCATTGGAAAAGCGATGAATGAAAAGATGAAAAATGTGCCCGACGGGCTCAAATTCCGCCTCTCGGAAGGCGTCGAAGGCGCCGAAGCGCGCGTAAAACAACCGCTCGCATCTACCGACCCGCTGTCTGAGAGCGACACCAATGGCCTCTTGAAGCGAATTCCCGAGATCAAAACTACGAGCGACGACAAGACCGAATTCGCGAAACGCATCGGAACGCTCCCTGCTCCGAAAACCGGAAATAAGATTCCGGTCAAATTCCCATCCGACGAACAGCGGGCACCGTTGAACGTAAATCCGAGCACTGACGCTCTGCAAGTCATTAGATATTCTCCGGAAGGCGAAATCCCACTTGCTCCCGATCTGAGCGTGACGTTCTCGCAGCCGATGGTCGCGGTCACTTCGCAAGACGAAGCGGCAAAATATGTGCCTGTCGAACTGTCGCCGCAGGTCGAGGGAAATTGGCGTTGGCTTGGGACCAAGACGCTGATGTTCGACACCACAAAGCGTTTCCCGATGGCGACAAAATTTACTGCACGCGTACCGGCCGGAACAAAATCGGCAAACGGGCAGGCAACCACGAAAGATGTTATTTGGACCTTCACCACGCCCGCACCAAAGCTCGAGACGATGATCCCGAACGGCGGCGTCACCCGCCGCGACGTGCTGATGTACGCCCAGTTCGATCAGGAGATCAATCCCGAGGCTGTGATTCGGACGACGGCCGTTACAGGCGGCGGAAAGCGTTTGCCGATACGCCTCGCGACACAGGCCGAGATCGACGCGGACAGCAGTATTTCGTACTACTCAAAACAGGCCCAGCCGAGACGCTGGATGGTTTTCCGTGCGGTCACGAATGAAGGTTTGACCGAGAATGCTTTGCCCGGAGCATCGTCGATCGTCGTGACGTTCGACAAGGGTACAGCATCTGCCGAAGGGCCTTTGACGACAGTTAAGCCGCAATCGTTCAGCTTTTCAACCTACGGCCCGATGGTGTTTAGCGGCGGCTGGTGCGGTTGGCGCGACAACAAGAATTGTTCGCCCTTTGAGACTTGGTATCTCGAGTTTAACAACTCGATCGACTCGGCAAAATTTGCCAAGGAAATGGTCAAGATCGAGCCTGCGATCGAGGGGCTAAATATCTATCCTTCAGGCAATTACGTCTATATTCAGGGCTACAAAAAGGGAAGTACGACTTATAAAGTCACAATCGACGGAGCGATCTCAGATATCTACGGCCAGTCCCTAGGAAAGACCGGAACGGCAACGATAAAGGTCGGTCAGGCGGCACAAAATCTGTACGCACAGGGCGGATTCATGTCGGTGCTCGACCCGACCGCCAAATCGACGTTTTCGATATACTCGACCAATCACAAGTCGGTCAAAGTACGACTCTACGACGTCGAACCACAAGACTGGCATCAGTATCAGGAATACGTAAGGCGGATGAATTATGACGATAACCAGAGGCCAAAAATTCCGGGCCGTCTCGTCTCCGACACGGTCGTTGATATTGCCAGCAAGCCGGACGAAATGGTCGAGACGCGGATCGACATATCGAAGGCACTCGATGGCGGATTTGGCAATGTCATTGTCGATATCGAGCCCACGGTGAAGCGTGACAAATACGACCGAGCGAGAGTATTCACATGGCTCCAATCAACACAGATCGGCCTCGACGCATTTGTTGACAATAATGAACTTGTCGGTTTTGCGACGGAGCTGAAAACGGGCAAACCGCTCGGCGGCGTTGATCTGTCGATCTTTCCGAACGGAAACTCGCCGAGCGGCAATGTGGCCGAGGCCGAGCCGGGGATTCTTGAGAGTATTTGGAATTGGGTTGCGGGCGGCCCAAATGCCGGCGAGATCGAATCGATCGACACAGACGGCACAGCATCGACAACTGAAACGGTCG
>JANLTF010000330.1:0-4027 GCA_031362825.1 Acidobacteriota bacterium
GTTCCCACAGGCGGCGTGGTTCTTGAGCGAAGCGGAACAGCCATTCGAAACCGCGTTTTTGCATCCACGCCGGAGCCTGCGGAAGCAGCCCCGCGTGAAAATCGAATGCCGCACCGACCGCCAGCAACGGCATCGAGAGCAAATTACGATTCTCAAAAACCCAGGTCTCCTGCCGCGGACAACCCAGACCGACCAGAACTATCGAAGCTCCGCTGGATTGGATCGTTTCGGCGATCTCGACTTGTTCTTCTGCGGTCACCGAACGAAATCGCGACGGCTGACTCCCGGCAATTTTTAGCTTTGGAAATTTTTTGAGCAGATTTGTCTGAAGTTTTTCCAAAACTACGTCGCGGCTGCCGTAGAGATAGATGCTGAGGCCTTCGGCGGCCGCGCGTTCGCATACACGAAGGGTGAGTTCGGGTCCGTAAACGCGGTCGGGAAGCTCGACTCCGTAAAGCCACTTCATTGCCCAGCGGACGGGCTGGCCATCGGGTACCACGAGATCCAGATGATTTAGACGGTGGCGATGTTCGGCGTCCGTCGCCCCGGTCATTACTCCGTGAACGGCCAACGCGCTGACGGCGAATGGCGATCTGTCTGCCGCAGCACGGACGATCCTTTCCGTGGCTGCGTCATAATCAATTGCGTTAACGCCAACGCCGAGTACATTTTGTTTTCCGAGATCGATCATTTCTAGTTTTGCCGTGTTACGCCGCTGCCAGTTCGTACTTCAATTCTTCGTGGTGTTTTTCGACCGTCGCATCGACTATCTCGTGGATGATCGATTTGAGATCGTGCTCGTAGCTCCAGTCGGGATAATCCTTTTGAAAGCGGCGAATGTCGCTGATCCACCAGATATGGTCGCCTTCGCGTGCCTGCGGTGACAGGCTGTATGAAAGCTTTTCGCCTGAATATTCCTCGGCGATCTCGATCGCCTCAAGCACCGAGCAATTGCTGTGGCGGCTGCCGCCCATGTTGTAAACAGCTCCGGCTATCGGATCTTTGTAAAAGTGCCAAAATGCGCGGACGAGATCGTTCGAGTGGATGTTGTCGCGGACCTGCTTACCTTTGTATCCGAAGATCGTGTAATGTTTGCGATTGACGATGCACTTGATCAAGTACGCAAGAAAGCCGTGAAGCATCGCTCCGGAATGTGCGGGGCCGGTAAGGCAGCCGCCACGGAAAACGCCCGTTTTTAGTCCGAAATAGCGGCCGTATTCCTGGGTCATAACGTCAGCCGCAACCTTGCTGGCACCGAAAACGCTGTGTTTTGACGAGTCGATCGACATTGTCTCGTCGATGCCGTGTTCAAAGTACGGATGCGATTCGTCGATTTCCCAGCGGGTCGCTTTTTCAACGAGCGGCAGAGCGTTTGGCGTGTCGCCGTAAACTTTGTTTGTCGAGGTAAAGATGAAAGGTGCGTCGGGGCAAAATTTCCGAACCGTTTCGAGCAGTATGAGCGTGCCGGTTGCGTTTACGCTAAAATCGGTCAGCGGCTCTTTCGCGGCCCAATCATGACTCGGCTGGGCTGCTGCGTGGATGACCACGGAAATATCTTTGCCGTATCGGCGAAAGATCCGTTCCATCGCTGCCTGTTCGCGGATGTCTTCGGCGTAATGAGTAAAATTTGCCAACTCTGCTTTGAGCGAATGGGTATTCCAGCTGACGGAACCGTCTTCGCCAAAAAAGTACTCGCGCATATTGTTGTCGATACCGACAACATCAAATCCCATGGTGTGAAAGAACTTCGTTGCTTCACTGCCGATCAATCCTGAACACCCAGTCACGATTGCTATACTCATATTATTTTTGTATTGAAAATCTAAGATTCATCTAATCGCTACGCATTGAAAGAGACTTAAAACGACGTTGATTCCAGAAATTCCGCTGTAAAAGAGGACTATATTGTCGTTTACGTATCGTGTGAGTGAACATGTACCACGGGCTTTTGCGAAGAACGACTTCGCGGTGACGTCACAGTCGGATTCGGGGGTGGATGGGTTAGAGCTTTCTTGCCAGATAATAGATCCAATGCGACTCGGTGTCGGCCTCGACCAATCTGCCTCGATGGTCATAAGCCTCGACGTCGGAAAAGCCCGCGGCCCGGAGCTGGTCGAGCTGCTTATCGATGGTGATGTAGTAGAAAAGAACCGAGAACCGATGGTCGATGTCGTTCACCAGCGCATATTCATCGTTAAATACCTCGTGCCGCCTCATTTTAAGGTGAGTAGGAAAGTAACGAATTCCGAACAAGCAGAATCTGAGAAATCTCAACGAATATTCTGTCTTTCTTTTCCAGGGGAGTTTGTTGAAGTTCTTGTAACTCCGATTATGGGATGAAAACATAAATGTCCCGCCCGGCTGCAAAACGCGCAAGATCTCGGAGAGTATTAGACGGCGGTCGCTGTTAGAAACACAATCAATGCCGTTAAATGAAAAGAGAACGAAGTCAAAGCTATCATTGGGAAAAGACTTCAAGTCCCGGGCGTCGCCCGACAATATCTTCGCGCCGGGATATTTTTCCGAGGTTTCCTTCACGAACTGCGGAACATAGTCTATGGCGGTATATTCACGGCTTATTGGGATAAGGTGTCTGGTCGTCCGTCCCCCGCCAACCCCGATATCCAGGACCGTGGAACTGCCGATCATCGGTGTTAGCCGGTCCAGAAGAACGCGCTCTGCGTCAAACAGGCTGTCGAAGTCTCCGAAGTACTTGACCACATCACGTCTCGAATAAGCCTCATAATTGAGCGAGTCGGGGGCGAGAGAGTGTTCCATAAGGCTATTTCCTATCGGCCGCGTATCTCAAGACTGAACGCCGAGGTCCGTCACCAACCCTGACCTTTTCGCTTCAAGTGAATGAGGCGAAAGCTCGAGCCGTAGGTCTCCCGATCTGGAGCAGTCCGCCAAATAACCGAGCAATGCCCAGATGAACACAATTACGCCGCCCATTTCCAGGCTTTCTTCGACGCAAACAAATATGTTGTACGGCAGGGTTCCGTCGCCGACGACCCCTTCCAGGAGTTCAAATCCGAGAGCTCCGCCTAAATACATTGACGCGGCGATCATAAACAGCCACCTCGTCTTCGAAGGAAGATCGATCAGGAATCTGAGGAAACCAACCCCGAGAAACGCGACAAGAGCAAAGGCGGGAACAACCCAGGCGTAATAGAGCATTCCCAGGGCGTCCACGCCCAGCAACGAGCGCATTGGCTCGATCAGGCGCTCGTGGACGGATGCCATTTCATCAAAGGCCATAAAGAGAAAGCCGAGCGTCAAAACAGCCCATTCAAGCGCGTGCGAGCCCTTCCGGATGCGTGTGTTAGCGGTAATTAAAGCAAGTAGCAAAGAGGCAGTGAAAAGGATCAAAACCGAAAAAAACGTAGGAACGTTTGACTCGAGGTCCAGATTGAAGAGCTTAACAAGCTTATGAATCACGACTGACGTGTAGCCGGTGTAGTAGTCCGCGGTTAAAATGACGACATTTGCCAATACCAGCAGCCCGGCGATCGACCCAAGAACGATCGCTACCTTCGTGCGATCTAATCTAAAGCCTATTTCATTCAGCTCGTCGCGATCTTCAAAAGCGACGGGCGTGATCGGCTTGCTTAATGAAGAAATGCGATCACTTAATCGTCGTCTACCGTTCTCTAAAGTAGTTTGTTCCATCATTTACACTCCTAACCTAAGTCCGGCGACGCCTGCGGAAAACGCACCCCTTATTCCGCGGGTTGATTCTTCGCATAGGCTTGTTCGGCCTAACGTAAGTAGGTCGGCCCCGGCACGGTTCATCCCGACTTTTGTGGTAACCGCGACCTTGTATCCGGCACGTATGGCGGCCGTCTTGATCTTGGCGTCGAATTCACCGTTTGGATATGCAAAGGAGATAACCTTCTTACCCAGATGCTGTTCAAGTTCCAGTTTGCTGGCTTCCAGTTCATTCTGGATGACGGTCTCTTTTTCGAGCGGTAACACAACGTGATTGACCGTATGCGATCCAAAATTAATGCCCTTTCTAGACATTTCG
>JANLTF010000370.1:0-15098 GCA_031362825.1 Acidobacteriota bacterium
GCGGCTGTTGTTACGAGCGTTGCCGTCAGAATAAAGGGAACGAGTTTTCTTAAAAATTGCACCATAGCCTTCCACCGTTATTATCAGTTGGACGGCTATTTGATGACAAGTTGGTATCTGAGGTTTGTTCCGCGTGAAACACATTTGTGTGAAGTGGAACGGAACAAACAAACGCTATTCGAACTTGACCGAAACGACCTTCGAAACGCCGGCCTCCTGCATGGTTACGCCGTAGAGGGCACGGGCGGCTTCCATCGTGCGTTTATTGTGAGTGATGACGATAAACTGCGTCTTTTCAGACATATCGGCGATCTTGTTCACAAATCGTCCGACGTTTGCATCGTCAAGCGGGGCGTCGACCTCGTCGAGTAGACAGAACGGCGACGGGCGATATTTGAAGATCGACATCACGAGAGCGATCGCCGTCATTGCCTTTTCGCCGCCGGACAAAAGCATGATGTTTTGCAGCCGTTTACCCGGAGGCTGGGCGACGACCTCGATTCCGGCTTCGAGAATGTCGTCAGATTCGAGCAACGTCATCTCGCCGCGACCGCCGCCAAAAAGTTCCTGAAAGAATTCGACAAAATTCTCATTGATCGCATTGAACGCCGTTCTAAACCGTTCACGCGAACGCTGTTTGATCTCACGCAAAGCCTCTTCCGTCGCAGCGATACTATCAACAATGTCCTGCCGCTGTGTAGTCAGGAACAAAAGCCGCTCTTCGGACTCGCCGAGTTCCTCAAGGGCGAGCATATTGATAGCACCAAAATTATCGAGGCGTTGACGAAGATCTTCGGACTCGCGATGCGCTGATTCGAGAACGAAATCTTCGTCGATCACGGTCGATTCGACGAGTTCCGGCAGCGGAACATTTAGCTCTTGTTGACAGTTTTCCGCTGTGTTGCGAAGCTGCGTGACGGCCTCAGCCTGGCGGATCTCGATCGCAGCCCTTTCGTTACGGGCATCGCCAAGACGCCGGTTCAGTTCGGCAAGTCCCTCGCTCGCCGCGTCCGAATTTGCCCGGGCCGTCGCCAAGGCATTGATCGCAGCGGTCAACTCGGCATTCTCACGCGAGATATCGTCTCCGGCATTGGCAATACGATCGGTGATGTCCGTGATCGATGCATGCAGGGCTTTGACCTTCGCGTCGGCCTCGGAAATTTCCAAATTTTGTAGAGCAAGCCGCGATTCGATCTCTTTACCTTCGTTCTCAACACGGCGAAGCGCCGATTGGACCGACCTCCGGCGTTCGCCCGAAGTGGCGGCGATCATACGCTTTTCGTCGAGCACCGACCTCGCAGCTTCGAGCGTGGTTCGGGCGTCCGATAGTTGTTTCGCGATGGTCTCGAGTTTCGAGGTCGACTCCGTGCGAGCCAGATCGGCGGCTTGTTTATTGGCGAGAGCGTCATCTCGTTTTTGGCGAAGCTCGGCGATCTCCGAGACCGTCTGGCCCGATTCGTCGGAGACGACCTTGCGATGGCGTTCGGCACGCTCGATCTCTTCGCGAGCGGTGCGAACCTGTATTTGCAGGCCGTGAACACCGCGGTCGACCTTAATGATCAGCGACTGCAGATCGACCATCTTGCTCTCATTATCAGCAAGTATCCTACGTGCTTTTTCCGTTGCCGTGCGCGCAGTTTCGATCTCAGCGGCAAGCCGTTTGGTAGTTTTTTCGAGGCCTGTTAACTCGCGCTTAAATGCGAGCAGTGATTCGTTCTTACCATCCGAACGCTGTTTTCCACCGACGAACAACCGGCCGCCGAGCAGCAGATCGCCATCGCGATTGATCAGCACGTCTCCGCCCCTTGCAACCTCGAGGTCATCGACAAGGCGGGCAGACATTTCACGCGGGAAAACGTCCCTTAGCAACGCTCCAATCTCAGCCGATACACCGAGGCTCTCTCCGATCGTGTCGCCGTTCCCTGCTGCAGGTGTCGTCGAACTGCCTCCGCTCGGCAATATAAGCATCGCGGTGCGGCCGATATTATTCGCCTTGAGCCACTCGGAAACACGTTTGGCGTCCGCCAGCGATTCGACCAAAACCGCCTGAAGATAATCACCAAATAGCGTCTCGACCGCTATCTCAGCCTCTTCCTTAACGCTAAGTCTATCGGCGAGCACGCCGGCGAGTTTCACGCCGATCGTCTTTTGTTCGGCAAACAGCTTCTGGACCTGAGGCGTGTAAACCGCACGCTTTTCCTCGAGTTCGAGCAGCGTCGCAAGACGGTGACGCTTTGCCGAATACTCCTCGTTTAGTGTCTCAAGTGTCGATTCACACGAACGCAGCGCCTCGAGCGACGCTGTCGTCACAGCCATCAAATCGTCCTTTTCGGCATTTAGCTCGATTAGCTTTTTCTCTTCGGTGGAGAGTGTTTGGGCGAGTTCCGCAGCCTGTTTTTCGTGCTCGGCAAAGTTCTGTTCGGCTCGCTTTGCCTCGGACTCAAGGCCTGAGGCACGCTGCGTGAGGCGCTCGAGATTGATGTCGAGCTGGCGGCCGATCTCGTCGAAACGCTCGCCTGCCGACGTGTGCTGGACCAATTCGGCACGGACGAGTTCCATCGCGGATTCGACCGATCGAAGCGATTCGGCATCGCGGGCATATATCTCGTCGGCGTCGCGAAGGGCGGCTTCTGAACGATTGAATTCGGCAGTCTCTTTTTGCTCTTCTTCCTGCAAACGCTCAAGCTCAGTTGTCAGTAAAGCAAGCCTTTGCTCGCTCGCCGTGATCTCGCCACGCAGGACTTCCATGCGGTTGTTGAGATTTACGACCTGCTCGCTTTTGTAGATGTGCTCTCGTTCGGCACGGTCGCGTTCGAGGGCATTGGTCGAGTGAATTTTTCGCAACTCGGCAAGGCTTTCTTCGGCGTTGCGAGCCGTGACGGTCGATTCTTTTGTAGCTTCTTCTTTGACAAGAAGCTCTTCGTACAGACCGGCCTCGAGTTCGGCCGCCTTGGCAAGATCGATCTCAAGCTGGCCCGAAAGGCCGGTGAGGTGTTTGCCTTCGGCAGCAAAAAGCTGACGGAGTAGAACGCGAAATTCCTCTTGCAAGATTTTGAATCTACGGGTCTTAACGGCCTGACGACGGAGCGAATTGACCTGTTTATCGATCTCGGAAACAATGTCTGAGATACGTCCAAGATTTGTTTTGGCGCTATCCAAACGCGATTCGGCGGCCCGTTGACGCGTTCGGAATTTCGAAATTCCGGCCGCTTCCTCGATCAAATTTCGGCGATCGGCCGGTTTTGATGAAAGGATCTGACCGATGCGGCCCTGCTCGATGATCGCGTAATGCGAACCCGAAAGGCCGGTTCCCGCAAACAGATCTGAGATATCCCGAAGACGGCAATTCTTGCCGTTTAGCTGATACTCGCTCTCGCCCGACATATACAGGCGGCGCGTGACCGAAACGGCCTCTCCGGGAGCGAAATCGAGTGCAAATGAACGCGGCCGCCAGTGGCGCTTTGTCTTGATCTTTTTCTCAACGGTCTGTATCGAACCGACCTGAGCGGCCATGACAGTCTCAACCTCGAATTCGGTCTCGTGGTGGCCGTTTCCATTTGTTTCGAGATCCATCACGGCTTCGATCATCTCAGGTTCAAGATCAGGATCGACACCCTCGATCTCGTCCATATCGACGGCCATTTCGTCGATTCCGCTTAGGGCTTCGTCTATGTCTTCAAGTTCATTTTCGTCGCCAAAATCGACTGAATCATCACGCACTAGGTGGAGGACGACCTCGGCCATCCCGCCTGGTTTTCGGTTTTTTGTACCCGCAAAAACGACGTCCTTCATCTCGCCGCCCCGAAGCGATTTGGCACGCTGCTCGCCCAAAACCCACGATATCGCGTCGGAAACATTAGACTTGCCGCAACCGTTCGGCCCGACGACGGCGGTGATGCCGTTTCCGGTAAAAACGATCTCGGTGTAGTCCGCAAAAGACTTGAATCCGGTTATTTCTAGGCGCTGAAGCTTAAACATCCTATAGTGCTGCGTTTCATGAGAAGCACTATATTTTGCGGTATTTGTAACACTAAGTCAACCTAAATCACTTCATCGGCGACGTTTCTAAGGCCCTGTTTCTCGGCACGTTCGTTGTCGAGCTCGGTGAGGCAATCTAGGAGGAAATTTGTGTTGTTGGTGATACTAATTACGACGGGAAATTCGTGATCGGAGGTTGAAAACTCGAACGTGCCGCCATTGATCTCGATGATCTCGCGAAATGCCGGAACGCCGTTGTGGCCATTGCATTCGGCGTCGACGATCTTGCCTTCGTTAAAGGCAACGTTGGCGAGATGCATGTCGGATTTAATTACCAGAAGGCCCGTCATCTTTGCACTTTCGATAACCTGAACGGCGTCAAAAACATTGACGTAGGCAAGGTTCCCAGCGAAGGTCACGTCGGTACGAACCTGCTGAGACGGTTTTTCGCGTCCGGTGGCAAAATCGGGGCGTCTGGCCCGCCGGATCGCCTCAAGACCGGGAGCGACCGAGATCCGCGGATCGAGGAGCTTGGCCTCCTGCAAACGGTCGTACGCGACATCAAAATCCTCCCGGCCGATATATAGACTGACGAGGGCGAGGCATTGGCGGGCGGCCTCGTTGAGATTTTTTTGGCGGACAGAGATGTCACGCATTTTTTCACGCAGTGAGATCGAACGCGGGCTGCGGTCGATCGCATCTCGGAGCAAACCAAACGCCTTTTCGGGCGAGCTGTATTTTACAAACAAATCGGCATCTAATAACACTGATTCGATCGAGGTTTCCGTAAACGGTACCTGTGGCTCAGCTAAAACTTGATTCATATTGTCTCAAGTGAACAAAAATGTTCAACACTTCAATTTAGCACACACCTTAGGTCGAAGTCACCACTTTTTCGCAACTGTCAAAATACACGTAGCAAAAAACGGCGAAAACCGAAGTCTTCGCCGTTCAGGGAATTCACCACACACGGACATGGCCGTCCACGTTCCGTTAGAAATCGAACCTAACTCCGAGCCTGATCTCGCGTTGGCGATAGGTACGGGTCGGAACGAGGAAATTCTGCCGGGCCAGTTGCTGCGTAGCAGTCGGAGGAGTTCCGTCAGTTCGCAGAGCGGCGAAGTTAATAAACTCAGAGCCGAAGCTGAAAACCGAGGCATTAAAGAGGTTATTGAATTCAATCACCGGCCGAATGCGAAACCGTTCCTTAAACTTAAATTCACGCGTCACATTCAGGTCAAACGTGAAAAGGCTCGGACCCGTTCCTGCGTTTCTCGGTAGGTTTCCGCTTCGGGCACCAATCGGCTGTAGCGAGAACTGTGCGATCAAGGCATCAGGAACGGGTGAACCCGGTTCGCGATATACAATGTCTTTGATATTCCCGCTGAAATTCAGCCGGTCCGTACCTAGATCGTCCAGGTTGCGGTCCGACCCGCCAGCGCCCAGATTGAAGCGTCCCGGACTACCCCATCGCATAAGCGGCGAGAACCGCAGACGGCCAAACCACTGCGGTGTTTGAAGTGTGGCGGAGAAAGCGAGGCGGTGGCGGCGATCCTGCAAATTGCGTGTGAATTCACGGCCAAAGTCGCCGTTGATCTCAGCGTTTGCCGTGTTATTGAGGCCATCGTCCTTCGTGCTGGAAAGCGTGTAAACGAACCGCATCGAGCCCGCAAAACCACGTCCAAGCTGCTTGTAGCGGCTGCGCATTTCGAGAATAAGCCCTTGATAAAGTGAATTTCCGATCGATCCGATACGTGAGGTCTCTTCTACCGTCTGATCGGGGCGAAAACGGGCAATAGCAGCGAGTGCGATCCCGATCGGCCCGCCGGTCGCGTTGTTGTTCTGCCCCGCAACGGCAACTGCAGGTGCCGTCGCCGTGGTGCTGATCGTGTTTAGATTGACAAAGCAATTGGTCGTCGTCGTCGTGCAACCCGTCGTGCCATTGGCCGCTGTCGCCAGGCCGCTTCCGTCGCCGGAATTGCCCAGATAGAACGTGTAACGCCTTGTGGGCGACAGATCAAATGGATTGGCAACGAGGTATGCGGTCCAATCGGCAAATCCGTTCGGCAGACGTGGAGCATTCGGGTTATAGTCGCGCCAGAGGTGGACGGTTTTGTTGTATGTGTAATTCGCTTCAAAGACCCAGCCCTTGAATACCTCGCGCTCAAAACCGACGTTAAATTGGTAACTCTCAGGAATCTTCAAATTCGCCTCGACCGAGCGAAGCGGGTTGCCGGCGGTTGAAAGGTTGTTTACCGAAAATCCTGTAGTTGATGTACACGGAAGAGCACCGGGCGATCCCGCAGCGGCATAGGCCGCACAGGCCGTCGCGACCGCAGCCCTTGTTTCGTCAAGCGATGCAAATGATGCCGGAAATCGAGTAGACATCACCGTAAGGAAGAAGGGGCGCCGCAGGTCGCTTGCCGCCGGCCCGACAAAGTTTGTGTCGAAATTTACCTGCGTGCCGCCACTGTTCTGGATCGAATCGCCGACCGTGCGGAGCAATACGCGGTTATAAAATATTCCAGTTCCAAAGCGGATCACGCCCTTGCCTGACTTGAATGGGTCCCAAGCGACGCCGAAACGCGGGCCGAAATTATTGCTGTCGGAAACGGCGGTCTCGCGTTCGTACCGGATACCTGCACTGACCGTAATATTGGACCACGGCTTGAACTCATCATTGAAGAAGACGCCGTAGTAGGTGTTTCCTACGTCCTGGGCCCTACCGAAGTTTTGGCGGTATCGCGTTACTTGATTATTCGAATACGCAAGAACGTTGGTGAAATTGAATGTTCCTGTCACATCCTCTAGTCCCTGTACTTTGGAAACAACTCGTTGGATATCAGCCCCTGCCTTAAATGTGTGATTCTTCCACATGTAAGTGAGCGAATCCTGGATCTGGAAACGCGTTTCGTTTCGTGAATCCGAGAAACTCTGTGACGTGCTGGTCGTCGAGTTGCCGGCGATCAGCGTCTGAACGCCGTTCGTCACCGGATTGCGAAATCCGACAAGAACAACCGGATCGTCAGGCGTCGCGGTCTGGAAACTAGGTTTGAACTGCGACCACTGGGCACGGATCTGATTTACAGCAACCGCACCGAAAACCTGATTGTCGGTAACGTTGTAGGCGATCGTGTTGTTGTTCTTTGCCTGAAACGCATCTTCGAGACGCGTTGTTGACGATCCGTTCGTGCGCTTGTTGCTTCGGTCAGCGAACTGGATACCAAAGGTCAGATCGTTGCCCTTCCAGAGCCGGGTATCGACGCGAGCCGACAAGACGTGGTTCTGGTTGGGTGTCGCGTAAAGCGCCGAGTACGGCGAGATAAAACCCGCGGTTGGCGGCGTTGTCGTACACGCAGTCGCTACTGCGTTATCACAGAACTGGCCGGTCCCGTTCGGAGCCGGCAGTGTGTATCGAGGATTAGCGACGACGGGAATGTATGTGTCTATCAACGTGGTGTCATCGAGTTTGTTGTACTCATAGGTCGTTGAAAAGAATGTCCGATTCTTCCAGATCGGGCCGCTTAGTGAAAATCCCGGATTCGTTTCGCGAAGATCCGGCCTCGGGATCGCTCGGCTGTTGTTATACCAGCTGTTCGCGTTGAGCGAATCGTCGCGGAAGAACATAAACGCACGTCCCCGGAACTTATTGCCGCCGGCACGTGTTCTCAGATTGATACGCCCGCCTGATGCACGGCCATACTCAGCCGAAAACTGATTTGAGATGACCTGAACTTCGGCGATCGATTCGAGCGATGGCTGAAAACGGTCGCGCGACGAACGGTCGTCGTTGTTGTCAAGCCCGTCGATCGTGATGTTATTTGAATACGCCGTTCCGCCTGAGATCGAGAAATTGCCCTGTTCGAGCGGAGCGGAGCTTGGATTTGCATTTCGATCTTCGGCAAGGCCGCTGGTCGAAAGCTGTTCTTCAGATGTGCCGCCGAGTGTCAAAACAAGGTCGAGGGCGTTTCGTGTGTTGTTCGGGATCTCTTCGATCTCGCGTTCGGCGATCGTACCGCCAACGATCGTTCGACCGGTATCGACAATGGGGCCGTCATCTTCCGTAACGGTCACGTTTTGTTCGGCAGTGACGGACGCAGGTGCGAGTTTAAAGTCGCGCACTTCGTTTTGGGCCGAAATAGTTACAATGGCAGGGGTCTCCTGAGCACCGAACCCACTGGCCGTGGCCTTTACCTTATATGTTCCGGGCTTCAGCTTTAAGAAGCGATATCGCCCGTCGTCATCGGTCGAAAGAGTACGGACATCGCCCGTATCAACGGAGGTTACGGTTACGGTGGCTCCAACCACTGCTAAACCGTTGCTGTCCTGGATCCTACCGGATATCGTGACGTCGTCAAGATCCTGTGCAAAGCCGACAATAGTTACTGCCAAAAGTATTAAAACAAACGCGAAACTGCGTGACAAAATTCTTCCAAACATCGATAACTCCTAACTGAAAAGTAATTGCGAGAATCTAAGAATCGTATTACAAAACTGCAAGGAACGCAATCGGAACACTGATGGAAGTTAAGCAAATGGTAATACCTATAGTGAGGTTATTGTGGGTTTTCGTCGGAGGAAAATTCGGTGCGCGTTCGCATTACGCGAAGGCGTGAAACGGGAATGAGAGCTTCGCTGGAGGAAAACGCCTCGCTCTGGCGTGAGAATTCACTTGCGTGATCTTTCAGGTATTCGAAAAAGCGTTCGAACTCCTGCTGCATCTCGGCCATTTTCGCACGCATATTGAGGATGATCTCGACACCGGCGAGGTTGACGCCTAGTTCGCGTGTCAATGAAAGGATGATTTCAAGGCGTTCGAGGTCGCTGTCTTCGTAGAGACGCGTGTTGCCGACCGAACGTGACGGCAGCAAAAGGCCTTCGCGCTCGTACAATCGCAGCGTCTGCGGGTGGATGTCATACATCTCCGCAACTGCACTGATCGTATATGTTCGAATACGTGTTTTCACGATTTGTCTGCTGTCACGTTCTCAACGAAACTATCTTTGTTCCGTTCCACCTCACACAAAAACAAACAGTATAAAAGGCCTTTATTCTAACCCAATGACCTTTCGCGGATTCTCGGGATTCAGCCTTTCAAACTCACGTAACACTTCTTTCGTTTCCTCAGAGATCACACGCGGCAGCGTGATCTTGACCTCAACGAACTGATCTCCGCGAAGCGTTGGATTTCGCAAACTCGGAAAACCGCGTTCCCGTAATCGAAATTTTTGGCCAGACTCTGTTCCGGACGGGATCTTGAGCTGAGCTTTCCCTTCCACTGTCGGAACGTCGATCTTTGTGCCGAGAGCGGCTTCGGAAACGGTGATCGGGACAGAGATGTAAATATTGTCGCCCTTGCGTTCGAGAAACTTGTGCTTGCCGACGTTCGTCAGGATGAAGAGGTCGCCCGGCTCAGCTCCGAGACGTCCGCCGTGGCCTTTTTTCGGTATCCGCACCCGCGAACCGGTATCGACGCCCGCCGGGATCTTGATCTTGACCTGTTCACTTTTTGGTGTGACTCCCTTGCCATGACAGACGCTGCACGGTTCGCGGCGTCGGCCGGTGCCTTCGCAGTCGGGACATTCCTGTGAAAATTGTAAACGCCCACCCGTTCGCATCACTTGCCCTTTGCCTTTACAGGTCGGACACGTCACGACTGGCCCGCCGGTGTCTCCGGCGCCCTGGCAACGGGAACACTGCTCACTTCGGTTTACCGTGATATTGGTCGTCAGGCCGGTGAATGATTCTTCGAAACTGAGAGCCAACGGTATCTCAATGTCGCGGCCTTTCTTCGGCATTGCACGCGGCGGTTCGGGTTGTGCCCGCTGACTGCTTCCGCCTCCGCTGCTAAATAGATCCGAGAAAATGTCGCGAAAGCTCGAACCGCCACCGCTTGTCGGCCCTGTCGAAAAATCAAAGCCCGAAAAATCGTAACCAGCCGCACCGCCTCCACCGCCGCTCGGCCCAGTTGAGAACGGCGAATTTACATCAAGATTGTCAGCGTAATAACCAAAACGGTCAAAAACCTTACGCTTTTTGTCATCCGACAAAATATCGTACGCCTCTTGAACCTCCTTGAATTTATCCTCCGACGCTTTATCATTCGGATTCACATCAGGATGATGCTTGCGCGCCAAGCGGCGGTACGATTTCTTAATTTCGTCCGCCTTCGCGTCCTTTTTGACGCCTAGAATGTTGTAGTAATCTTTTTTGGCCATTTGAATCAGGGACAAGTGTAAAGTGACGAAGGGCGAGAGGCAAACTCAAAACTAGCTTGTCTCTCGCCCCAGTCCTTGTCACCAATGGTTACTTCTTCTCTTCGTCTTTCTCTTCCTCAACGTCGACATACTCGGCGTCGATGACTCCATCGTCTTCACTCGAAGCTGAAGAGTTACCTTCGGCTCCGGCGGTTGCCGATGATGCCTGTTCCTCAGGTGCGGCGCCGCCTTCCGGCGTTGCGGTATTGGCGTAAAGAACCTCAGCGAGTTTGTGCGAAGCTGTCTGGATGCGGTCGAATGCCGTGTTCATCGCGTCAACATCGCTGCCGGCGAGGGCAGTTTTTGATTCGGCGATGGCGGCTTCGAGTTCGGTTGACGAAGCCTCATCCAGCTTGTCCTTGTTCTCACTGTACGTTTTTTCGACGCTGTACATCAGGCCATCGAGACGGTTGCGGGCTTCGATCTCGGACTTTTTCTTTTCGTCCTCGCCTGCGTGTGCTTCGGCGTCCTTCATCATTTTGTCGATCTCTTCTTTCGAGAGGCCCGACGACGAAGTGATCGTGATCTTCTGCTCACGGCCGGTGCCGACATCCTTGGCGGACACGTTCACGATGCCGTTTGCATCGATATCGAATGTCACCTCGACCTGCGGCACGCCACGTGGTGCCGGGGGAATGCCGACGAGGTGGAATTTACCGAGCGTTTTATTATCCGAAGCCATCGGCCTCTCGCCCTGCAAAACGTGAACCTCGACCGAAGTCTGATTGTCCGAAGCGGTCGAGAAGATCTCCGATTTGCGTGTCGGAATGGTCGTGTTCTTTTGGATCATCGCCGTCGAAACGCCGCCCAGGGTCTCGATGCCGAGGCTCAAAGGTGTAACGTCAAGCAGCAGAATGTCCGTCTTCTCACCACCCAAAACTCCCGCCTGAACCGCCGCTCCGAGAGCAACGACTTCGTCCGGATTTACCGATTTGTTCGGTTCCTTGCCAAAGTATTCCTTGACCATTTCCTGAACCTTAGGAATACGAGTCGAACCGCCGACGAGCACGATCTCTTCGATATCTTTCGGCGTCAGGCCGGCGTCCTTGATCGCCTGTTCGACCGGCGGCATGAGGCGTTTGAGGATCGGCTCTACGAGCTGTTCGAATTTCGAACGCGTGAGCTTCATAACCAAATGCTTCGGACCTGATGCGTCCGCCGTGATAAACGGCAGGTTGATCTCGGTCTCCATCGCGCTTGAGAGCTCGACCTTTGCCTTTTCAGCCGACTCTTTCAGCCGCTGCAACGCCATTTTGTCGTTGTGGAGGTCGATTCCCTGATCTTTTTTGAATTCGTCAATGATCCAGCCGACGAGCACTTCGTCAACGTCATCGCCGCCGAGATGCGTGTCGCCGTTGGTCGATTTTACCTCGACCACACCTTCACCGACCTCGAGCACCGAAATGTCAAAAGTACCACCGCCGAAGTCAAAAACCGCGATGATCTCGTCCTTTTTCTTGTCCAGACCATATGCCAGAGCGGCTGCGGTCGGTTCGTTGACGATACGCAGGACTTCGAGTCCGGCGATCTTGCCGGCGTCTTTCGTCGCCTGACGCTGGGCATCATTAAAGTAGGCCGGAACCGTGATCACTGCCTTTTCGACTTTCGCGCCCAAATAATCTTCGGCCGACTGTTTCAGTTTTTGCAGAACCATCGCCGCGATCTCGGGCGGGCTGTAATGCTTGCCGTCAACATTGATACTGACGTCGCCGTTTCCGGCCTTGTCGACCTTGTACGGCACCTGTTTGATCTCTTCCGAGACTTCGCCAAACTGGCGGCCCATAAAACGCTTGATCGAATACAGGGTGTTTTCAGGGTTTGTCACGGCCTGACGCTTGGCGACCTGACCGACGAGGCGGTTGCCGTCCTTCGCAAATGCCACGACCGACGGCGTCGTGCGTCCGCCTTCACTATTTGTAATAACGATCGGCTCGCCGCCTTCCATCACGGCGACCACCGAATTTGTCGTTCCCAGATCAATACCGATAATTTTGCTCATATATGTTCTCCAACTGAATTATTGCCTAGCTCGAATAATATAAAACTAACTTGAGCCTAAAGTGAATATAATACTTGAGTGTGTTGTTGTCAAGTTTAAATCAAGGCGCAAAAAAGGCCGGAAACGAACCTTTTAACTTCCTTTCCGGCCTGATCCAATTATCAAATAAGGCCTATTCGTTTGAGACGAAATCAGCGTCCCCGACGTCCTCTTGAACGGTAACAATACGTGAGGGCTGAGCGAACGTATAACGCTTCGACGCGACCGTCAACACATACGTCTCACCAACACCTACGTCCTCAAACCGGTAATAGCCAAACGCACTTGAGGTCGTGCGCCGAACTACGCCGTTTTGATCCGTCAACGTGACGATCACACGCGAGATTCCGCGACCGTCAGCAGTGGCAATCCGTCCGCTAACGTTTGCGGGAGCAGCGGTGTCCGGAACGATGAAAAAGTTGACGTTGCTGATGTCGAAGAAGATGTTACCAGCTCCCTCGATTTTTACACGAGCCGTATTCGTCGGGGTGTTGGGAACAACGACATTTGCTGTACCGTTGTTTGGAGCATTAGCCAGCAGCGTCGTCGGGAAGGTCAGGCCTCCGTCGGTCGACAAGCGGATATTGACGTTTGCTGTACTGACCGGAGCCGCACTCGTATTGGCGACATCCCACGTAACGGTTTTGGTTGAACCGCCCTGCCAGACAGTCACAACGTCGGGTGCGGTGACCCTGAAGGGGCCGGACATCGGAGCGACGGTCACTGTCGAGGTAGCATCAGATGCCGCCCCGCTCGCTGCGCGGTTATCTCGAGCAACTACGCGGAAAACCATCGTACGACCGATGTTAGGCAGCCGTTCGCCACGAGTACAAGTTTGCATCGGGGGACAGACATAGCCGTTTGTCGAGCCCATTCCCGGAGCGTTCGGCAGCGTTCCCGTGTATGTCAGCGATGGCTGATTGCTTCCGGCGGGATCGTTGGTTGCGGGATCCAAAATGTAATTCAGCGTGGGGAACGTGCGCGAACCAGAAGTGGAAGCGTTGTAAGCGCGGAAAATGGGGCGGGCACCGCCGACCGCGTCGTCATCCACTGCTCCCATCGAGTTTGTTGGGGCTCCGAGGTCAAATTCTTCCCACAGATAAGTAATTGGGTCGTTGTTTGCGTCTGTCGCCGCCGCAGTGAGTGTGAACGGCGTTAATCGCGGGATAGTGAAATTGCCCGGAGGAGCAGGGAACGTCGGCACAGTGTTGCCGCTAGGGGGCGGAGGCGTACCCATAGGTCCGGTAACTCCGCCACAATTTTGATCAATGCCTCCGAATGTGCCGTTGGCGATGTCCTGGAACCACGAAAGTGATTGGTCAAAACTACGGAGATTAAAGTACTCAATTGAGTTAGCAGAGAGATTGCGCGGAGCGCAAATTCCAGCATAACCCATTATCGTAACGCCGCTCGCCGGTTCGTACGCTGAAGTCGCCGAGCGCGTATTGCAAGTCCCGTCGATGTTGTTATTGAACGTATGACTCATATTGAACTGATGTCCGATTTCGTGAGCTACGTAATCAACGTCAAAACCGTCCCCCTGAGGTGTTTGCGCACCGGTGAAACCTTTCGCTTTGTTGGAGTCGTTGCACAAACTAGGACTTGAGGCGACGCCGTTAGGGTTCGGTGTTCGGGACAAAACGTGACCGATGTCGTAATTGGCATTGCCGACCGGGCCAGGGTTGCCGGGGTTTGCCGTGTTGCCCATGTCCATTACGACTTGATTTCGATCGATCGAAAGGCTAGAGACATTAGGATCCGTTGCATCAACGTAGCCGCCGTTATTGGCATTAGTGAAAACATGATTCACGCCAGTAACGAGCACAAAGGTCGATGCGAGATCACGCCGATAGATCGTGATCATCCTGTTAACCGTTATCTGGATGTTGGCAAAGGCAGTAGCGGTGTTACCTCCAAAGAAATTCGTATACTCTTTGGTCGCAGCGACGGCGATACGGTAAGTTCGCAGTTGGGTTCCGATGGTAAAAGCCTGTGGAGCCGCGGCAGAATCCGCACCTCTCCATTTGATGTCTTCTTTGACTTTGCACTCAAATTCAGACTTGTTGCTTTCACCAATGTCGCCTTTAAAATAGACGATGTAGTTCTTCTGGTCGGTAAGCGAATAGGGGTCGATCAAAACAGTCCCCTTAGCACCTAGGATATAGCCGTGAAACCCTAGGTCATTTACGTCAAACCTCGCGATCGCGGTCGGGTCGTCAATGCCTTGGCCGGAAAACTGTTTCCAGGTCGGAAACTGGGCCGCGATGTGCGGGGCGAGCATAGGCGAGTCTTCGATGCGGAACCGCGACATGGTGCCATCGGGCATCGGAACGTCTAGGATCGTCTGACGATTCCTAGCATCTTCCGTAAATTCAAGCGGCATCCGGGCGATCTGTTCGTCAAGACTTGAGCGATTTAGCCGAACGACACGATACCGATCCGGACTGACTAGTCGCTGATCCCGGACAAGCGGCAGACTGCCAACCACTTCGGTCCATAACGGGCCCTTACGGTTAGAACCGTTTGACTTATTATTCCCCGGCACCGCTAGGGCCGTGGCTGAAGCTACGAGAATAAGCGATAGACAAACAGAATAAAAACTGACTTTTGACAGCGAAAAACGAATTAGCACGGACTGGCCTCCTTGAAATTAAAACTTTGAGCGGGGAAATTTCAACGAATTTCGAGCATCACCAACTCAATTGAAAACAACTAATATAGAGGACAATAGCATTGTTTGATACCCCGAAACAATGCATATTCAGCCTTTTGCCCGTCAAAGAGTGCAATTCTCCGCATTTTTTGTTGCGTCTCGTGGGAAAACG
>JANLTF010000387.1:0-7378 GCA_031362825.1 Acidobacteriota bacterium
CCAAAACGCTCGACAGCATTTTGACGGCCGATTACATCGAGATCTCACCGGTCGGCGAGTTTGATCCGCGTGAAAAGATGCTCGGCTTTTACACCGCCGAGGCAAAAGCTGCTGCGGCTAATGTAAAGGCTTCGGTCGAGGCGACGGAGCATTCGATCCGCAGCTACGGGAAGTTTGCCATCGTGATAGCTCGGCTCAGTTACACAATGACGATGGACGGCAAAGAACTGCCGCCGCGAAGTGTTCGAGCGACCTATGTGATGACGAAGGAGAAAGACGCGTGGAAGATTGCTTCGGCTCACTACACGGCGATTCGTCCCCCGCAGCCGCCAAAGCCGCAGTAAAACAGCTATTCCGGCGCCATTATGTGTTCGAGGATGCTGTCGCGTTTTTGGCGGATGTCGGTCACGCGGGGGCTTGGTTGTTCGGCGACGAATGAGGGCGGCGTGTGAAACGGGTCGATCTGGAGCGGTACGCCTTCTTCTTCGAGACGATGGGCGATGATCTTTGAAATCAACGACTGTTCGAATTCGGTGATGTCCGCAAACCTGACGCCAATGCCGGTGTCTTCGAACCGGTAAAGCGCTTTGCACGCGAGCGGCAGATAGTTGCCGTTGGGCAGCGGTAGCTCCATCCGAAATTCATCGCCGATGTAGATGTTCTCTTCCCAACCGGTAAAGCAGCCGCCGATCGAGATCTGTTGCAAACACGTCTCTTGCTTTTCGCCGTTTTTGTTAAATATCCACGCCGGTATATCGAGCGAAAATCGAATATGCTGCCGTTGGCTGATGGACATTTTGTTCAAGTTACGAAGTGTAGCGAAACAATAACCACTTTTAGTTTAACGATTATCAGTGGCTTGACGCAATAGATATTTCGCACACAAAAAGAACCGCCCTCGGAAAGAGCGGTCCTTATGATCTTTGACAATTTAAGTTAGTTATTCGCGGCTTCGGTCTTTGCGCAGTGCGTGTCGAAGGCTTCGATCAGCGACTGGGCGATGACCATCGGGTTGCGCCCTTCGAGGTCACGGCGTTCGAACATCTGCACGAGCTTGCCGTCTTTGATAAAGCCGATCGCCGGCGACGACGGCTGATAGCCTGTAAAATGGTCACGAGCCGTGTCGGTCGCATCAATATCCGCACCGGCAAACACGGTGATCGAACGCGAAGGCTTGTTCTCCGAATTTTGCAAAGCCATCGCAATGCCCGGACGGACACCGCCGGCCGCGCATCCGCAGACCGAATTGACGACGACCATCAACGTGCCGTCAGTGTTTTCTATTGCTTCGACGACAGACTCACTTGTTTTTGCTTCTTCGATCCCGAGGTCTGCGAGCTCAGCACGCATTCCGTAGATCATCATTTCTGGGTATGGCATATTTTATTATTCCTCTTTGATCTGAGATCTGAAATTTCAAATTTGAGATTTCTTCCTTCTAAAGCATCAGGATTAATACCTGACCTTTTTTTCAAGTATCAATTATTGGTTAAATCTAGTCAAGTTCGCCGCCCAAGTAATACAGCGGTTTGCCCTATTTTGGCTTATTTCCTACTATTTATCTAATGGCGTTCGAAATCGAGAAAAAGTACAAAATTGACAAGAAATTACTGGTCGAATTGACCGCGAAGCTCGGCGAGATCGGCGCTGTCTTTGTCTATGAGACATTCGAAGAGAACTATCTCCATCGAGGCGGCGTCCTCGACGAACGCGGGGCCGTGTTGAGACTTCGAAAAACGCCTGAAAAAACGGTCCTCACTTACAAAGAGAAGGTCGGGAGCCAACTCGCGTTCAAACATCAAATCGAACACGAGACCATCGTTCAGGATGTCGAGGCCACTGAGGCGATCATCGAACGCCTCGGCTATGTACTATCGGTCGTCTACGAAAAACACCGAAAAGCATGGCACCTCGGCAATACCGAGATCGTTCTCGACGAACTGCCCTTCGGCTACTACATGGAGATCGAAGGAGCTATCGAAGACATTCTCGCCGTCGAAAAGCTGCTCGGCATCGAGCACCTCGAAAACGAATCCCGCGGCTATCCGCGACTTACCGCTAAATTCGGAACTCAGATTGGCACCGTAATGGAAGCCCGTTTCGAAAAGACCCAGGCCGTTTAGCCGCCGATCTCCTGCCCGACAAAAGACATTTGCGAATCAAATCCGCCACTAGTACGTGGCGAATGGCGTTTATATGTTCCGTCGCTGCGAAGCGACCGCGAGTTGATCACATCACGCAGATAAGCGGCTAAAAACGTATCCTTTAGATAGGTCTTAATGTCAGCATCAAGGATCGGTGTCAGGACCTCAACACGCCGGTCCATATTGCGATGCATCAGATCGGCACTCCCGATAAATATCTCCGGCTCACCGGCATTAGCAAACCAGAAAACACGGCTGTGTTCCAAAAATCTGCCCACGACCGAACGCACACGAATATTCTCCGAAAGCCCTTTTATTCCCGGCCGCAGCGTACAGATGCCGCGAATGATCAGATCTACCTCAACGCCTGCTTGTGAGGCTTCGTAAAGCTCATTTATCAACTCAACGTCGGTGATGCTGTTCGCCTTTATCACGATCGAAGCGTCCTTTTTCGCGAGTTTGTTCTTTTTCTCACGACGGATCAGTTCGATCAAACGCTGCCGCAGATGCAGCGGAGCGACCAGCAAACGCTGATATTTGTCTTGCTGCGAATAGCCCGTCAGGAAGTTAAACAGGTTCGAGGCATCGGCCGTTATCTCTTCGTCGCAGGTCAGAATGCCGAGATCGGTGTAAATACGCGATGTAAACGGGTTGTAATTGCCGGTCGCAAGATGGACGTAGCGAACAAGCTTATCCTTTTCACGGCGAATGACAAGAAGCACTTTAGAGTGGGTCTTAAGCGTACTGATGCCGTAAACAACGTGGACGCCCTCGTTCTCCAGACGCCGTGCCCATTCGATGTTGTTCTCCTCGTCAAAGCGGGCTTTTAGCTCAACTAGAGCAGTTACCTGCTTGCCCAAACGGCTCGCACGGATCAGCGAACTGACGATCGGCGAGTCCTTTCCGGCGCGATAAAGACAGATCTTGATGGCTTGAACGTCAGGGTCTTCGGCCGCCTCGGCGATAAAATCGGTGACGGCATTGAAGGAGGTATATGGATGATGCAGCAAAATGTCCTGCCGCTTGATCGCCTCAAAAATGTTCTTTTTGCCCTGAAACGCCGACACCTGCATCGTATGTATCGGCTTGTCCTTGAGGTCGGGCCGGTCGAGCGAGTAAAGCTGCATGAGGTCCGGAATATCGACAAAACCATCGATACGCTCGACATCTTCGTCGGTCAAGCCGATGCCGGTCATCAGCAGTTTGAGCATCTTTTCGGGCATCGAGGTCGATACTTCGAGCCGCACGGCGAAACGGTCGCGGCGACGCTGCAATTCGCGTTCGAGCGTCCGCATCAGGTCGCCGGCCTCGTCTTCACGAAGCTCAATATCGGCGTCACGCGTCACCCGAAAGAGAAACGCCTCGCTCGTTTTCATATTCGGGAATAACTCTGACACGTTGGCCGCGATCACCTCTTCGAGCAACGCATACCGGCCTTTCTTCTCGTTTATCGGTATCAAACGCGGCACCGACGGCGGCAGTTTGATACGTCCAAACCTCTTTTGCTTGAACAGATGCCTAAGATTTGGCTGCGTCATGGCCCGGTTCGGCTCAATGATCAAGCCAAGGTTCATGCTCAGATTTGAGATATATGGAAACGGATGGCTCGAATCGACCGACTGCGGTGTAAGGATCGGGAACAAATTGTCGCGAAAATATTTGTCGAGCTGTTTGCGTTCCCGGGCGACCAACGACGAGTAAGCCTCGATCGTAATTCCGGCCTTTTCGAGAGCCGGAAAAACATTGACGCCGAGATAAGAGACCTGACGTTTTAGCATCGGCCGCAGACGTTTGTAGATCTCACGAAGCTGTTCGGTCGCCGACATTCCATCGGGCGAAAGCTCGCCGACGCCTTCGACGATCTGCTCTTTGATGCCGGCAACGCGGATCATAAAGAATTCGTCGAGATTGGTCGAGAAGATCGACAAGAACTTTAGCCGCTCAAGCACCGGCAGCGAGTCGTCCGTGGCTTCGTCCAAAACATGTCGGTTGAACTCAAGCCAGCTCAGTTCGCGGTTGAACAGCGGCTTGCCGTCGAACTCGGGCACGGCTTGCTTTGGTGTTTCGACGACGACAGGTTCTTTCGACTGAGTTGCGGATGAATGAGTCATAACGAGCGGCCTAAATTATAGACCTGATTGGGGTTTAAAGCCAAGAAAATCGATGTTACATTTTTGGAGGATGTTTTACCACAGAGGTCACAGACCTTGCCCTCTCTGTGACCTCTGTGCCTCTGTGGTGAATTCTTCTTCCGGTATTCACGGCAATATTCGCACCGTTGTTCCGACCGGCACGGCGTTGAATAGTTCGGTGATCTCTTCATCTTTAAGGGCAACGCAGCCGTCGGTCCAATCGTTGTCAGTACCGCCGCCATGGATGTAAATCTCACCGCCGAGCCCGGTTTTTTGCAGCGGCATTCCCTTTTCAGCGATCGCTTTTTCTATCTCCGCAGCTTCTTCCGCGGTGATCAATTTCTTCGCGAGCCCGCGTTTCGCATCGTCCGGAGCCGGATAGCTGACACCGAGCGACAGATGAAACCGGCTCTCAGCATTCTTGGTGAACACGTAAAATTCGCCCTCAGGCGTCCGCCCGTCGCCCTCGACCTCTTTGTTGCCCGTCGGAGTGAAACCGAGTACCATCTTATACGTTCTGACCAAACGCTTGCCGTCGAATAGCTCAAGCGTACGTTTTGATTTCTTGACAACGATCAGCGGAGATTTCAAATTTGAGATATCAGATTTGAGATTTGGATCTTGAGTTTGCGACATAAGAGATGACGTCAAAATAGCGAGAATGAGTATGATCCGGGTCGGTTTCATCAATTTACCGTTCGATCGTGATATGACGCGGCTCGTCACCGTCACCGTCGATTTTGACACGAATTACAGGATTTGAAAACGAAAAACTGCCCAGCCGGTCTGCCCACTCAATGATCGTCACGGCATTTTCGTTCTCCAATATCTCATCAAGCCCGACCGCGGCCGCAGCGTCGATCTTGCCATCCAAGCGCCAAAGATCGATATGATACACATCAAATCGCTCGGTCTTATAAAGATTTACGAGCGTAAAACTCGGACTCGTAACCTCGTCAATATCGAATTCAAGAGCATTCAAAACGCCCTTCGTTAAAAGTGTCTTACCTGCTCCAAGTCCGCCCAACAGCAAAACGACATCTCCTCCGGCCAGAGAAGCTCCGAGAGCTTCGCCGGTCGCGAACGTCTCGTCGGCGGTTTGGCTTATGTGCGCGTTTGTCATCCTTTCAGAAACTATTAACTGGTAACTCTCAAACTATTACTGAATGGACGAAATTCTTAGGAATCTCCTTTTTGTACAGTTAATAGTGGCCAAGTTAAAAGTTAATAGTTACTTGTCTTCCCCGGCGGTCGCGAAGGCCTCGGCCAGGCATTCCCGCACATCCGACGCCGTCATCACCCGTTTGCCGTATTTCTTTTCCGCAATGTCGCCCGCCATTCCTGCTACGTAAACGGCGGCAACGACCGTTTCAAAGATGTCGATCTCAAACTTAACAGCCTGCGCGACAAACCCCGCGAGAATGCCCGCCAGCGTATCGCCGTTCCCGGCCTTTCCAAGCCCCGAGTTCCCTGTCGGATTAACAACAACACGCCCGTCCGGAGCACCGATCAAAACGCGTTCGCCTTTTAGGACCAGAATGAGGTTGTTTGTAACAGCAAACTCACGAACGGCGGCCACACGATCGTTGAGAGCGTCCTTGTCGTCCGTACCCAAAAGTCTTAGAAACTCGCCCTCATGCGGTGTCAGGATCACGTCAGAACCACCGGCGGTAGCGAGTGGTTTAACGATATCTTCCTTCAACCCGCGAACGAACCACAACGCTCCCGCATCGACGATCACCGGCGTAGTCCGCTCCTCAATGATCTTTCGAAACATCGCCTAGTTGTCATCGCTATTCGCATCCAGCCCACATCCGATCAATATCGCATCAGCCGCGAAGTCAATTTCACCGCCCTCATCGAACGCCCTAACGATAAGATCAGGCAAAGCCCTCGCCGCAACCTCGCTCCGTATCGCCGCCGGAACCGCCAAAGTCACGAGTCCAACCCCGGACCGCATCGCCGCATTCCCCGCCAAAACCGCCGCACCTGAATAACTCTCGGAACCGGCGATAACGAGCGCATGTCCGCGTTTGTTCTTATACGAATGGTCCGAAAACATCGAATCGCCAAGCCAAGCCAAGGCGTCGTTTGACTCTGCAAGATAGGTTTGGGTGGGTTGGCAATCGACTAATTCCACCGGTGATCCGATCTCAGCGACAATCAACTCCTTGGAATAGGAAGAGGCAGGCGGCAAGACGTTTGCCAATTTTGGAGCCGTAAACGTAACCGTCAAATCTGACCAAAAATTTTCCCCCATCACATTGCCCGAGTCGGCCTTAAGGCCCGATGGAATGTCCACAGACACTCTTATCCGACTGTAGTTGAAATACGCTATCTGTGTATCATTCAGAATATTGATATCGTGAAGTACATTCGCCATCCAACCTTCAATTGGTCGAGTTAATCCCGTTCCAAACAAAGCATCGACCACAACGTTCCAGTCCTGATTCGAAGTCCCGACAAATGAGTCCCAATCTTCACGTGAGCCGATCTCTTTAAGATCGCCAAATTCAAATGACCAGTCACCGTCGTCGAGTTCAACTTTTCCTCCGCAAAAAATCCTAAAATTCGTCCGAGCATCGCCTTTTGTCTCTGCTACTTTACCGAACGAGACTATTTCGACGAATGCTCCTTCCATGCCTAGTATCCTTGCCAAAGCCGCTCCGTCACCGCCGTTGTTGCCTTTGCCGCACAATATCAGAACTGACTTGCCTTTGACCGAGCCCCCGAGTTTTTCGGTGATTACGCGTGCCACGGCGTGGGCGGCGTTTTCCATCAGGAGGATCGACGGAATGCCGTATCGCTCGGTCGTCAGACGATCGACCTCTCGCATTTGCTCGGCTGTCAGAACCTTTTGCATTGCTTCTAATCTAACACAAGAAAATCAGCCACGAATAACACAAATGACACTAATAAATAGAGATTTCCTATTAGTGTCATTCGCGTTATTCGTGGCAAAAATCAAAAAAACCGCATTGTCTCACGAACAATGCGGGTAAAAGTCTGATTTGGAGATTTGTGAATAGACTTCGAGCCGTGTCACCGTAGAAAAATGTTTGCCACTGTGCTTTTACACGCTTTGCTTCCGTTCACTTAATA
>JANLTF010000422.1:0-3964 GCA_031362825.1 Acidobacteriota bacterium
CTTCCATGTAGGCCCGCAAGAGCTGATTAATTTTTAGGGGGTAGTTAAATCCTTGCGTTTTAAAGTACTCGATTATGTCCTTATCGATTGGAAGGTTGTCCTGGCTTTTCGAAGGGATAGGTTTCAGGCCTTTTCGCAGCACTCCATTCTTCCACATATCCTCCGTAATAGGAGGGATATCACTAAAATCGATTTCATCATCCGTCATGGATCGCAGTCGTTCGATGTCAGTCCCGGATTTTCTTAAAGTACTTTTCTTGTTCATGTTTTCCCGCATATCTGGCTGAGATTATTCTGCGAACCTCATCCGTTTCTGTGTGCGACACAGCTACAATGTCTCCAAACAATATGCCGACCGAGAAATAACGCGTTTCACCATAATCAAAACGCTCGTCAAGAATGGTGTAAGTCTCGTTCTCGAAAACTCGCCAAATGTCGGCAAAGTCTATTCCATGACGCCGCAAGTTTATCGCTCGCTTGTTCTCGTCCCAGTCGAATATCATCCTAATCTTAGTTCCAATCTAACACCGCGTCAATTATTTTCTGCCGCCTTCTTCTCCTGCCTCTCCTTCTCCAACCACTCCTGATACTTCGCTTTTCCTTTCTCAAATTCCGCTGCCGATGCGTAGAACCAGTGGGAGCCGTCGTTGAGTTCGACGTTTCGAACATAGAAAATATAGTTATTTGGTGACGGATTTAGGGCGGCGCGGATGGAGCTTTCGGTGACGGAGGAGATCGGGCCGGGCGGGATGCCGGTCTTGATTCGGGTGTTGTAGGGCGAATCGACTTCGAGGTCGCTCTTGTGGATCGTGCCGTCCCATTTGCCGAGCATTTTGGCGATGTAAACGTTGGTCTGATCGATGCCGAGAGGGATGTTTTTGGCGAGACGGTTGTTAATGATGCCTGCGACGATCGGACGTTCAGCCTCGACGCCGGTCTCGGTCTCGATCAGGGATGCGATGGTCACGATCTCATGCGGCGTCCGGCTGATGGATTGTGCCTGCTGCGTCCATTCGGGCTTCCAGAACTTGCGAAACTCATCGACCATTCGCTTGATGATCTCGTTCGGCTTGGCATCACGCGGGAGATTGTATGTCGTCGGGTACATGTAGCCTTCGAGGTTTTTGGCGGTCGGCGAGATATCGCGGATGAGCGTGACGTCATCCATTAGTGTGAGAATCGCTTTTTCGTCCATCGGCGGCGTGTCAGAACCACCTGCGGTAGCGGGTGGCTTAACGCCAAATTTTTCAGCGATGCGTTTGGCGATATCGAAACGCGTGAATCCTTCTGGAATCGTCAGCTTGATCGTACGGTCCTCGCCTTTTTCAAGGATCTTTAGGACTTGCAGGGTGTTGATCGGAGATGGGAACTGGTATTCGCCCGCCTGTAGCTTGCTGCTGTCGCCGACGGTGCGGAGATATATTTGCGTGGCCAGACTGCTCGAAATGATCCCGGCGTCGGCGAGTAGGGCGATGATCTCTTTGGGCGTCGAGCCTTTCTCGATCTTGATATAGTCCGTCGCCTTCGCGTGGTCGTGAGTTTTATTTACCGAGTTGTAAACCCAGTATGAGAAACCTGAGACGGCGAGAACGGCGACGACGACTAGGGCGAATATGATCTTGATAAACTTCATAAAACCGATAGAAAATCCACGGATTACGTTGCGACGCAATCCGTGGATTTGTCTGTACCACCTGCGGTAGCGAGTGGTTTAAGATGGAGACCACGACGCAATGAGTCGTGCGAAATGCGCGAGTTCAACCACCCGCTACCGCAGGTGGTTCTGACCTATTTGGCTTCCAAATACTTCTCGACAGCCGTGACGACGTTTTCCGCCTGCGGGGCGTCTTGCGAGCCGAAGCGGGCGACGACCTTTCCGGTGCGGTCGATGACGAATTTGTTAAAATTCCACGAAATGTCGCCCGCGAAATCGGGCGTTGTGGCCTTGTTTGTCAGGAAATTGTACAGCGGATGCTGGTCTTCTCCTTTGACCGAGATCTTGGCGAACATCGGGAACGTCACCTTGTACTTGAGCGTGCAGAACTCCTTGATCTCCGCCTCGGTCCCGGGCTCCTGGCCCATAAAATTGTTTGCCGGGAAGCCCAGAATGACGAGACCCTTGTCCTTATATTTGTCATAGAGAGCCTGTAGGCCTTCGTATTGGGGAGTAAGGCCGCATTTGCTGGCGGTGTTGACGATCATCACGACCTTGCCTTTGTACGTGTCGAGTTTGACGTCCTTGCCGTCGATGTCCTTCATGGTGAAGTCTAGTACGGCCTTTTCAGGCGGCGGTGCTGACGGCGAAGGATTTAGTATCATTCCGTATTTGTAAGCAACGCCCGCGGCAGCGACTGCTGCCAACACGACCACTACTCCAAGTATTCCTGCGATCATTTTCATATTACTTATTCTCCAATTCACGAGGGCTACGAGGGGGTTTTGGTAATTCCGGAGCGTCCTCGCCGGTCGCGGCGAAAACCTCTTTAAATGCGCCGACGCTCGCCAGCACTCCGCTGGTTTCCATCGGCATGAATATTACTTTTGAGTTTTGGGTGCGGGCCATGTCTCGCATCGAATCGACGTATCGCTGGGTGATCAGGTACTGAGCGGTCTGGGCGCGGTCTCCTATGGCACTGGCGATCTGGGCGATGGCCTGGGCCTCGGCAGCGGCGTTGATCTGTCGTGCCTGCGAAGCTCCCTCGGCGTCGAGGATGGCAGACTGCTTGTTACCTTCCGAGCGGGTGACCGCAGCTTGCTTTTCGCCTTCGGCACGGGTGATGGCGGCCTGTTTGTCGCCTTCGGCTTGTAGGATCAACGCGCGACGGTTACGTTCGGCGGTCATCTGTTTTTCCATCGTGATGCGGACATCTTCGGGAGGCGTGATGTTTTTGATATCGACACGGGTTACCTTGACGCCCCACTTGTTGGTGGCTTCGTCGAGGATCATGCGGAGTTCGTTGTTGATCTGATCACGGCTAGAGAGTGTGTGGTCGAGGTCGAGTTTACCGATGACCGAACGCATTCCCGTGAAGGTCAACTGCACGATCGAGCCGACGAGATCGTTGACCTCGTACGTCGCCATGATCGGATCGGTGATTTGCCAATAGACGACCGAATCGACGCCCATCATCACGTTGTCACGCGAGATGACGCTCTGCGAAGGCAGGTCGATAAACTGTTCGCGCGAGTCGATAAAGGTTGTGCCAGGACGCACATTCGTCCAGTACACGGCTCGCGGAGCTTCGAAGAAAGGGACGATGATGTTGAGCCCGCTGGCGGCGACGCGATGGAACCGGCCGAGCCGTTCGATCAGCAGCACGCTCGATTGCGGCACGATCTTGATCGTCTTCCACGCCACGACGAGCAAAGCGATACCCAAAAACAGTAGAAAAATTGCACCTGCACCAAATAGTTCCGGCATATGTCCTCCAGTAGAATCGTACATCACAATATACCATAAACGCCCTTCGGTCGTGGTATAATTCCCGCCATATATGACAGTTCAACTATCCGACATACAAGATGCCCGGCGGCTGCTGGACGGGATAATTAATAAGACGCCGACGGTCGCGGACACGAAGTTATCGAAAGAGACCGGGGCAAATGTCTTCCTCAAGGCCGAGTCTATGCAGAAGAGCGGTTCGTTCAAGATACGCGGGGCGTATAATACGATCTCGCGGCTCTCGGACGAAGAGAAGGACCGCGGAGTGATCGCGGCTTCGGCGGGGAATCATGCGCAGGGCGTGGCGTATGCTGCCCAACTCCTTGGCGTGAAGTCAACGATCGTGCTGCCGGTGCATGCTCCGCTGACCAAGGTGATGGCGACAAAGGACCTCGGTGCCCACGTCATCATGCACGGCTCGACGTTCGACGAAGCCGTCGCTTACTCCAAAGAACTGCAAACGGAACGCGGCTTTACCTATGTCCATGCCTTTGACAATCCAAACGTTGTCGCCGGGCAGGG
>JANLTF010000434.1:0-1644 GCA_031362825.1 Acidobacteriota bacterium
CTTTACTTATTACGGTCAACCGAATGGATGTCCTCGTGCAGCAAATGTCCGATTCTATTTCGAAACGAACACGAGTGGAAAGTTTGAGGAGACCGACTATTGGTGGTCAAATCCGATCTCCGCCGATCTCGCCAGCCTTACCGCGGGGGATGCGACGATAATGGAAGTAATGTCAAACGGCGCGAACTGGTCCGATTACTACGGCCATTACGGTAATGATTCACTCTACAGTGCGGCCTTTAACGCGGCGGTTCGAGATGTAAAATTTGTCGGCCTTTCCTTTGGCGGCGGCTGTTTCTTTTCAAATGGTGTAGGTGTTGGCAGCGGCGGCGGCAGTTTTCGCTTGATGGACTTCACTGCCACCCCGTGATTTTTCACAAATGTTCGCCTTGGAGTCATCCAGACGAACGTATACAGATATAAAAAGACGGTGCCGGGAGAGTGGCATCGTCTTTTTCGTTTGTGAACCGATAAGGTTCGGTTTAGTAATAGATTCGGATCCAGCGATAGACGCGTTGGCCGTTGGTCCAATAGGATCGGCGGACCGAGCGGTAGCGGCGGTTGCCTACTTGAGTGCGGCGATACTGGCCGTAGTTCTTATAACCGTGGTTCCATTTCGGGCCTTTCCGTTTCCGGTCGCCTTGCCAAACCCGTCGCTGACGGCTTGGCTGAACACCGCGGTTACTGGTCCGGCGCTCAACATTCTGTCGATTTTGCGCCGAAACAGTGTTAGCAGCCGGTAACCAAAAGATCGTCATCGCGAATAACATCGTTACAATAACTAGCTTGTTTTTCATAATATTCTCTCCCCTCGCACTATTTAGGCGACAGCCATAGTCTAATCCACCGTCACCATTCGCGTATGTATGCTTCCGCACAATCGTTATTCGCAAGGCCTAATCGTCCCGCCAAAGCCGACTGATCGAAATCACGTCAAAATGAACGCTCGCGTCGGTCAGCCTGACCGACCAGCCAATGATCCGCCCCGACAATCATTTTAGGAATTTATTCAAAGCCATAGTAAATACGGGCATGAGAGCGGTTTTCTGTCTCGGTGGCACGGCCATTGCCAATAGGATCGCGGGAAAGTTCCCGCTAATGTCAGCAACGCTCTGTGAGCGAAGAGAGGGTACATTATGAAACTTAAGAATTTGACTAAGATGTTGACCGCCGTGATCATCCAATCGATCGTCTTCAGTACGTTCGCATTCGGACAGGCCGCGGCCGTCAACACGCCATCAGGCGAAACTGCCGCATCGACAGTGCCTGCTGCAAAATATCTGATCGAGGTTAGTGCTTCCGCCACTGATAACGACAGCAATGCGAAGGCGTCCAAACGCATCGCGGATATTTTTGCGGCACGTACCGGTAAGAGTGCGGTACTGATCGACGAATTTGGTTATGCACGCGACGGCGTGCTACAGGCTGTCGCGCAGCGGTTGAATGGCGTCGGCAAGAGAGTTTATCGGGTCGATTGGAACGCGCTATATTCCAATTCGCCCGACCAAACGGCTCTTGCTTCTGAGATCGACCGCTTCGCGGCATTCACTGTCTCGTCCGATTCGGTTCTTTATATAGACGATCTTGCCGGATTTTCTATTGCGACACCGATGTTCGGAATGCAGGCTGCCAAGAGCCTTGGTA
>JANLTF010000509.1:0-2147 GCA_031362825.1 Acidobacteriota bacterium
GATTGCCGGGCGTCGCGATTTCGCTGAGGCAATCGCTGCTTGAGCTCGGCGAACGGCGAAGGTATCAAACTTGGATAAAACGTCACCGGATCACCGACGAAACGCGCAGATCCATGAGTGCCCAGATCGCTGATTTTCAGGCCGAACCAAAATTATCGATCATCATGCCCGTCTATGATGTCGAGGAAAAATGGCTAAGGCTGTGCATCGAGTCGGTCATCGCGCAGATCTATGAAAATTGGGAACTCTGCATTGCCGACGACTATTCACCATCGCCTCATGTAAGAACGGTGCTCGATGAATATGCATTGAGGGACAGGCGAATAAAGGTTGACTATCGTGCCGAGAACGGACATATATCAGCGGCATCAAACTCGGCTCTCAATCTCGCTACCGGTGAGTTTTGTATATTGCTCGATCACGACGACGAACTCACGGAGGACGCTTTGTTCCGGGTCGCCCATGAAATGAACGATCATCCTGATGTCCAGATGATCTACAGCGACGAGGATGTGATAGACCTCGAAGGGCGGCGAAGCGACCCAAAATTCAAGCCCGATCTCAGCCGCGACCTGCTCTACTCGCTAAATATGGTCACGCATCTTTCGGCGTACAAAACTGAGTTGTTACGCGAACTCGGCGGCTTTCGGATCGGTATGGAAGGCAGTCAGGATTATGACCTCGCCCTGCGTGTTGTCGAACGAACACCTGATGATCAGATCAGGCATATTCCGCGAGTTCTCTATCATTGGCGTTCGCTCCCGACATCTGTTGCAGGAAATACGGGAGCCAAGCCGTACGCTTTTGAGAAGGCCCGCGAGGCAATCGCGTCGCATTTCGAACGCGTCGGCACCGAGGCCGAAGTGGTCGAAGCGACGGACAATCTCAATCGAGTCAGATATCGAATGCCATTGTTGCTACCGAAGGTTTCGGTCATCATCGACGGAGGATCGTCGGCAGATCTCGCTCGCGAAACCGACTATTCGACGTTTGAGATAGTGAATACGAACACGTCGCTCGCTCTCGCCGCAAGATTGAATGAGGCCGCAGGCACATCGACCGGTGATATTTTGTGTTTTCTCGACGGCTCGCTGCGGCCGTTGTCACCAACATGGCTCACTGACATGGTGTCGCTGGCAATCCAGCCAGGCATCGGCGCCGTTGGTGCCAAGCTGATCAACGCTGACGGCAGCTTTGACCAAACAGGGATCATTCTCGGCCCGGATAACGTTGTTCGAAAGGCTCATCACGGCTTTCCTCGCGACCATCACGGCAATTTTTTTCGAGCGTCATTGATCGGAAATTATTCAGCAATATCATGGCAATGTATGGTGATCCGACGTGAGGTTTTCGAGCAGCTCTCAGGATTCGACGCAACGAATTTGAGCGATCACCTGTTTGATGCCGATCTTTGTTTGCGGCTGTGGGAAAGAGGGCTTCGCGTCGTCTATACGCCGTATGCCGAATTGGCTTGGCAAAGGAACGCGACCAGACCAAAGCCCAACAAAGCGGAAACCAACTATTTCAAGGAAAAATGGCGGGCTCAGATCGAACAAGATCGATTTCACAATCCTAACTTCGTCACCAACGGCGAGCCGTTTCGACTGACCATCTAAACCTCGCGTCCCAAGGCGAAAAGCTTTATCGTCACCAAACCGAAAACAAATCCTCCGATGTGAGCCGCGTACGCCACGCCGCCGCCTGCCGACGGACTTAGATAACCAAGAATAAGTTGGTAAACGATCCAGATGCCAATTGCCACAAACGCAGGCACGGTCGTAAGGAAATTAAAGATCAGTGCCCTGACCGTTCGCTGCGGGAAAAGCAGAACATAACCGCCAAGCACGCCCGAGATAGCTCCTGACGCACCGAGCATCGGAATGATCGAGCCCGTGTCCATCATGATCTGGGCGGCCGCAGCCGCAAAACCACACAGGATATAAAAGATCGCGTAACGGACGTGCCCGAGCAGATTCTCCAAATTGTCGCCAAATATCCACAGAAATAGCATATTCCCGAAGATATGCATGATATCGCCGTGCATAAACATCGAGCTGAGAAAGTTAAAATAAACCGGTAGCGGCGTGGCGTAATGGTTTACTTCGCCGATGATCTTGCCCGCCGAGTCTTTGACGGCGATCACGCCT
>JANLTF010000607.1:0-1755 GCA_031362825.1 Acidobacteriota bacterium
CCGTCATCGCCGACGGCCCAACCTTCGCGGGAACTGGTGAAAAATACGCCGTTGAGATTGGCTTCGACGCCCGATTCCTGAACACGCCAGAGGCGTCCGCCGCCGGTCGTCGCGACGATCGCTCCGCCCGAGCCGACGGCCCAGCCGAGTTTTTCGCCGTGGAAAAAGATCGAGCTGTATTTTGAGTCATTCTTGCCGAGCAAGGTGGCTTTATCCCAAAGCAGGCCGTTGTCCTCGGTAAACAATATCGTCCCGCCCGCACCTACGATCACACCGTTCGAGCCTTCACCAAACGCTCCGTCGAGCAGCAGAAAATGGATCGCCGATTTGCTCGCTTTCCACGTTTTGCCGTCTTCCTGTAGTTTGAAAAATATGCCGCCTTCGCCAAACGCCGTGCCCCAGCCGTTCGAATTAAACAGCAGTTTCGTCACACGCTGGCGGCCGGCGTCTTCAAGTTCGACACGTTCCCAAGTCTTACCGCCGTCAGAGGTCTTGCGGAGATAAGATGTCGCGTTCTGGCCGCGTGTGAAAACGTTGCGTTCGCACAGTATCCAGCCGTTATTTTCGTCCGTAAAATAGATCTGTCGAAACGTATCGGTCGTAAACTTTGGCACCTGCGCCCAAGTCGTCCCGCCATCGGTCGTCGACATTATCACACCATCCGTCCCAACGATCCAGCCTTTGCTCTCCGAGACAAACCGAATGTCCCGCAGCCACGCAAAGCTATTCGTCCGCTGCTTCACCCATTCAGCATTAGCCGTCTGAAAGCAAAGCACGAGAACCACGAACGCTAAAGATTTGAACGACTTTCTCATCTCTTTCTACCACTGACAACTGATAACTGACCACTGACAACTGTTAGAATGGACTTCCAAACAACATCCTCACCGAACTCGCTCGTCCGATATATTCGAGAACCTTTTCAAAGCTAAATCCTTTGCCCGGCACAAAGACCTGATCGCCCGGATTTAGGAAAACCATTTCGGCCTTGCCGCTTTCCATATCGGCGAGGCTGACGACTTTTCGGCTCAGCTTGCCCTGCGGCGTGTAGCTGACGATGACCGTTTTCTTGCGATCGCCGCCTTTGGCAACGCCGCCGGCATCGATGATGGCCTCGTAAACGCTGATCTTGCGGTCCATGATGCGAACGCCCGGCTGCGTAACCTTGCCCATCACGCTGTAGCGGATCGACATCGCTTTATCGAGCGTGACCGAGACCTTCGGGTCAATGATATATTCGTCAAGCTTTTTCGTGATCTCAGCGGCAACCTGCTCGACCGTTTTACCTGCAACGAGCACGCCTTCGCGGATCAGTGGATAAGAGATACGAGCGGTCGGCGGCACCGTGACACCGGTCTTGCAATAGTCCGGGCACTGCCCAAAAACTTCGACCGTGATCACATCGTTCGGGCCGAGCCGGTATTCTTTCAGATAGTTGTTGTAGTAGTTATAAACTTCCTTCGCCTCGGGCGAATCGGCCAGCGGATCGTCGGTCGCGGTTGCATCAGTTCCCGGCGTCGGCGTGGCGATCGCCATCGGATCGGCTTTCGTCGCGTCGGGCTTTGCACCGGTCGCAGCGTCCTGGGCCATCACAGCCATGGCCGTTACCAACAGCACCAATGAAAAATTTATGATTCCTCTTACAACTCTCATATCAATTTCTCCGTCCGCTATTCAAACGCATATTAGGGCGTCAAATCCAGATTTTCCGTCCTTCGGCTATCGTGCTCCCTTGCCGAACAGAACCGTCTTGAC
>JANLTF010000568.1:0-4585 GCA_031362825.1 Acidobacteriota bacterium
TTTTGGTCTCTTCAGCCGATGCGATAAAACAGAGGTTGTAAAGATCGTTCTCGACACGATTACATCCGCCGTAGCCGCCACGATAGACGTATATCTCGCAGGCTCCGCTTGGTATCTGCGCTCCGAGCAGGTGAGTCTTAAAAGCCACATGTTTCGCCGGAGCCTTTGGGTCGCCCGCACTTTCAAGCCGTCTTGCCAGACTCCGCGTACGTCCTGTCGCATCGGCCGTCAATTTCGCGGATATGTCACGCGTACTTCCGCCCTTGTCTTTTAGCGTAACGCCCACGACCTTTTCCTTATCGATCAACAACGCGCTGACGGTGGTTTCTTCTAAGACTGTAACCCCGGCACGCTTTGCTCTTTCAACCAGCAGGTCGTCCATCGTTGCCCGGCTGAGGCCAAGTGCGTGTGAACCGGCATTGCCAAACCATTCGCTCTTCACCGACAGACCTTTGCCGCTGCGCGAATAGAAGACAGTTTTGTTCAGCGACGTTCCACCGGACGCTGATATCTCGGGCGAAACGCCCAACTCTTCGAAATGAATAAGGCATTCAGGTGAAATGAATTCACCGCAGAGCTTTTCTCTAGGAAACCTCTTCTGCTCAACGAGAAAAACATCCAGACCGGAATGGGCGAGACGAATCGCCAAGCTCGAACCCGCAGGTCCGGCACCGGCAATTACCACATCGTAGGAATCCTTGATAACGCTGGCCATAGTCAACTTGCGATCAGGATAAGCCGATTCGCTCGCGAATGCTCAACAGCTATGTTCACCAGCCCGGCATTGGTTGCGAGCTGAAGCAGTTCGTTCGGAGTTCGGCTTCGGAGTATCGACAAAGCTCCGTCTTCCAGCGTGAAACGCTGTAAAAATGGCCAACCAAAGAACTTGTATGCATAAAAAGCCGTTGGATGGCGGTTTAGATCAATGACATAAATGCGTTTCGCCGCGACGCGTGCCATTTCCCGTAGTAGGCGAACCGCCGGCTCGTCATCGAGATGATGAAGTAATAGCGAACATAATACGTAGTCAAAACTCCTGGCAGAAAACGGCAACTGCAAAGCATCGCATTGAACTCCGGCAATAGTGCCATCGTTTATCAATCTCGCTGCAATTCCGTCGAGCTCAGCACCGACAAGGAATGCTTCGTCGCGGGAAGTCCATTTTTTCAGTTCCCGCAATAGTCCGCCCGAACCTGCCCCCACATCTAAAACCGAATACTGTTTCGCTCCGTTCGTTTTTATATCTTGCAACAAGGTATTCTTCAACGCCCGCTGTTCTCCGAGTATCGCGTGAATGAACTTCATTTCACGCTGCCATCGTGCATATTCCTTCGCCGTGTAATCACCCGTGTCGAGGCGTTCGAGTTCGGTGCTGCGCTGTTGAAATTGTTCGAACATGTCAGTCGGCGTATTTCTGCAAGACCAAGGCGCTGTTCTTTGAACCGAATCCTATGCAATTGCACAAAGCAGCGGTGACGTCACCCTTTCTTGGGACATTCGGCACATAATCCAGATCGCAAATGGGATCAGGTTCATCGAGATTAATGGTCGGCGGGATGACGCCGGTTGTCATTGCACACAATGCAGCTCCGATTCCTGCCGCACCGCTTGCACCTTGCGGGTGGCCGAGCTGTGATTTCGTAGCCGACATCGGTGTTTTATATGCATGATCGCCCAAGGCGATCTTTATGGCGACGGTTTCGATCTTGTCGTTAAGAACCGTCGATGTGCCGTGTAGGTTCACATAATCGATTTGATTGCGTTCGATTCCGGCATCATCGAGAGCCATGTTCATTGCCCTCGCCGGTTCGATTCCTGAATCATCGAGCCGCACACGGTGATAAGCATCGCATGTCGCTCCATATCCAGTTATTTCGGCATAAATATTGGCTCCCCGATTCAATGCCGATTTGAGATCCTCGAGAACATAGATGTACGAGCCTTCGCCGACCACTATTCCCGAACGCCCGGAAGCGAATGGCCGCGACGCACGATGCGGCTCGTCATTCCAATTCCGGGTTAGCACTGTCATTAGGTTAAACCCCGCTAGAATTCCGGGTGCCAGCGGAGCGTCAACGCCGCCGGCAATCATCGTGTCCTGGCGACCTAGTGCGATATGCTGAGTCGCATAAAAGATCGCATCGGTTGAGCTTGTACAACCTGTCGACACGACATGAGAAAGACCACGAAGCCCAAATGCCATCGAGACTTCGGACGAAAGGCCACCGTGCGTGGACGCCGGGATAATATACACACTGGCATGTGTTCGGGGGCCAACAAACCAATATTCGTAGTGCTTCTCAGCGAACGCAAGCCCGCCGCCGCCGGTTCCGATCTCGACGCCGATACGACGCTGTTCCTCGAGTGTTAACGCTTCTGGATCGATCTTTGCGTCGGCAAGCGCCTCACGTGCCGCTGCTAACACCAGCGGAACCGTTCGCGGGACATGCTTTATGTCCTTTGCGGATAGATGCTTTGAAATATCGAAATCTCTTACCTCGGCAGCGATCTTGACGGGCGAGTCCGTCACGTCAAAACTCTCGATCCGCCTGACGCCGCTGACGCCAGTCTGCAAGCCGTGCCAAAAAGCCTCGCGTCCAATACCTATGGGCGTAACACAGCCCATTCCTGTTATGACCACGCGACGCGGACGCGTAAAGTTTCTAAGCATTATGAAGACATTCCCCTTGTTGTACTTCTGAGGATAGCACTAAGGCTAAGCAATGACCACGATTTCGCGTTTCAGTGTCCGATTTGTTAACTTATCCTTTATGAGAAAACCCGTAATAGCCGGAAACTGGAAGATGTATAAGACGCTTAGCGAGGCAGTCGAAACGGTCCTTGCCCTAAAGCCTCTCGTCGCAAATTCCAATCACTGCGAAGTTGTCATCGCACCTGTATTTACTGCCCTCAAAACCGTCGCCGACCGTCTCGATGGCTCAAACATCCGCGTCGCCGCCCAGAATTGTGCCACGCAGAACGAATTCGGTGCACACACCGGCGAGATCGGACCAGCAATGCTAAAGGATGTGGGTTGTTCGCACGTCATTATCGGCCATTCCGAACGGAGGCAGTTCTACGGTGAAACGGACGGCTCTGTCAACCAAAAGACCAAAGCCGCGTTAGCCGCGGGCCTGACCGCGATCGTCTGTATCGGCGAAATGCTCGCCGAGAGGGAAGCGGGAAACGCAGAGAATATCGTCAAAGGGCAATTGAATACGAGCCTTGAAGGTTTGACAGTTGCCGATATGGAACGTATTATTATCGCTTACGAGCCTGTCTGGGCAATTGGTACGGGTAAAACCGCCACGCCTGAACAGGCTCAAGAAATGCACGGTCACATTCGCTCGACAGTTGCGAATTCACACGGTGAAGAGGTCGCAGAAGCAGTTAGGATCCTTTACGGCGGTTCGGTCAAGCCGGACAACATTGCGACGCTGATGTCGCAGCCGGAAGTCGACGGAGCACTCGTCGGCGGAGCTAGTCTCGAAGCGGAAAGTTTTGCCGCGATCGTGAACTATAAATAGGTGGTTTAAGAAGTTGGAATATTTTTTGTACACAGTCTTTTTTCTCTCGTGCATCGTGCTTATCGCCGCAGTTTTGTTGCAGCCCGGTAAGACGGACGCGGGAGCTTTGTTCACGAGCAATGTTTCGAGCTCGGCTCTTGCACCTCGCGGAACGGCAACGATCCTTTCGAAAGTAACGATAACGGCGGCGGTCTGCTTCATGCTCTCTGCTCTTCTGCTTTCGATGCCTGCGCTTACCGGCAACGTGTCGGTATTGTCAAGCAATCCCGACGCACCGGCCGAAACGAACTCGAACACAAATATGGCTGTTCCTGATCCAGCGAACGCCGCATCGCCGACTGACGCACCGGTTGTGACTCCGGTCGATGCACCCGCCGCGACTCCGGTCGATGTGGCCCCGGCCACTAAGTAGTTTAGTTGTCAAAGTTCTCGTTTTTTGAAAATTCTGCTCAGGTGGCGTAATTGGTAGCCGCGCACGTTTGAGGGGCGTGTGGAGTAATCCGTGCGAGTTCGAGTCTCGCCCTGAGCACCATCAGCTAGTAGAAGACCGGCGAAGCTTATAAATGCTTCGCCGGTCTTCTGATTTTTGGTGATTGCGAAGTCGATAGTGTTCTAATTTACAAACTTGATGCAATCATCTTTGATTTCGATCTTTGCGTTGTCCGTAATCTCGACGTCCCCGCATTTGTTGGTAACAATCGCCTTAGTACCGACATCAACAACCCGCTGCCCTTTGGCTTTCGCCGCACCCGGCGTCAATTCCTGGGCCGGCTCGGGATAGCGACGGCGCAGATCCTGCTCGCGGCCGAGGTCGGCGACGGCAAGAACCCGGGCGCCGACAGCGTGCTGTCGCTGTTGCGGCGCTACGACGAGGCCTTCTGGAAGCGCCATGGCGAGCGTCCTTCGCGCGCCAAGGTGGCGGGCTACGAGAAGAAGGCCCGCGATCTGACGAGCGCCTACCACAAGCAGCGCTTGGAGCTCGGGCACTGGGCCCACGCGCGCGAGCTCGAGGCCGAGGCGCGCGCCGAGTACGAAGCGCTGTTGCGCGAGCGCGACCA
>JANLTF010000582.1:0-3443 GCA_031362825.1 Acidobacteriota bacterium
TTTTGCCGCAGATTTACGCGGATGACGCGGATCAAACAAGTAATTTTTGATCTGCGACATCCGCGTAAATCTGCGGCGAAATTCTTATCCGATCTCAACGCCTTTCCAGAAGGCGACGTAGCCTTCGATGTTTTTGGCATCGGGCTTGGCTTCGGGGTAATACCACGCGGCGTCTTTGTTTGTTTCGCCGTTTACAACGACATCGTAATAGCTCGCGGTGCCTTTCCAGCCGCAGACGGTGTGCGTTTCAGATGGCTGGAAATACTCGCGATTAATGCTGTCGGCGGGGAAGTATTGGTTGCCCTCGACGACTACTGTTTCGTTGCTTTCGGCGATGGTTTCGCCTTTCCATGTTGCTTTCATAAATACCCCTTGTTATAAAAATCTCTCTCTAACCTCGGCCGTTGGGAGCATGCAGGCGTCCTGGCGGCCGAAGAGTTTGTAGCGATTGCGGGCGAAGACGCGGTATGCCCAGTCGCGCATGAACGCCGGCACGATGATAAATGCATAACCGAGCGACCAGATGCCTCCGAGCGTTTTCGCGACTCGCAGGCCGGCGGTGGAATGCAAGTATGCTTTGTCATTCTCGACGAGAATTATCGAATCTACGTCTTCACCGATATCATATTTGGCACGCAGTTGCATTCCGATCTCGGATTGCAGCGGTGCGAACTTGAATCGCTTTTTGTCGTCATGCTTGATAATAAAATTGACGGCACCGTTACAAAAATTACAGACACCGTCAAAAAGTACGATCGAACTCATAGCTAAATTCTACCGCAAAACCTGACAACCAGTTAACCATAGTAATTTTGAAATAAAAATTGCATGACGGATTTCGGATAGAACGCGTTCACCCCGCAATGTAAACTCTGAATCATGATGAAGGAACGAACAACAATTGAACGGACGCTCGACTGGCAATGGCATGCGGTCGAGACGAGGAATCGGGAATTTGACGGTGTGTTTTACTTTGGCGTGGCGACGACAGGCATATTCTGCAGGCCGTCGTGTTCGTCAAAACCGGCGAAGCGACAGAATGTTTCGTTTTTTGTGTCGCCGGCGGAAGCGGAGAATGCAGGGTTCAGAGCGTGTCTGCGATGCAAACCGAGGCAAAGGTATTCGCCGGGTGCGGCGGCGGAATTAGTCGCGAAGGCGTTTGAAATTCTCAAGGCAGACGAGATCGAAGTACCGACGATCGACGAATTGAGCAAACAATTGGGTGTCAGTTCGGGCCATTTGCAGAAAACGTTCAAATCAATGATCGGACTTACTCCGAAAGAGGTGTTGGATATGTTACGAATCGAGGATTTTAAGCGAAATGTGCGCGGGTCGGACGTGACGACATCACTTTATGACAGCGGTTTTGGTTCGAGCAGGTCGTTGTATGCAAAGGCGGGCGAGACGCTGGGGATGACGCCGGCGACTTATAGAAAAGGTGGTAAGAATATGAAGATAAGCTATACGATCGTGGATTCGCGGCTTGGTAAATTGATGGTTGCGGCGACGGAGAAGGGGATTTGTTCGGTGAGTTTTGGCGATAGCGAGGTCGAGATCAAGAGAGAACTGGAACACGAGTTTTTTGCGGCGACGATCACTAATGACGACTCAGAGTTAAAAGACGCGATGAACGCGATATTAAAAAGTCTAGACGGCGAGAAGGCGATCTTGAAGCTGCCGCTTGACGTGCGGGCGAGTGCGTTTCAGATGCGGGTTTGGTCGGAGTTGAGGAAGATACCTTACGGCGAAACGCGTTCGTATGGGCAGGTCGCGGCTGCGCTGGGAAATCCGAAAGCGTTTCGAGCAGTCGCACGGGCGTGTGCGACTAATCCGGTTGCTCTTGTAAATCCGTGCCATCGAGTGATCGCGTCGGACGGCAAATTGAGCGGCTATCGTTGGGGAATCGAGCGGAAACAGCAGTTGCTCGCGGAGGAGAAAGCCACATAGGTCACCCGATTTCCGAGTAAAGTTTCAGATTTCGCAAAGGTTAACTTTGCGTGTCTGAAACTTTTTTTATATCCTCTCCGTAACAGAAATTTCAATTCGTTTTCAATTTTCAACTTAGGACAGATATGAAATCAAAGCTCTTTTTGCTTGCGTTTGCGGCTATCGTCGCATTTGTCGGCTCGGACGCGAATGCGCAGAGTTATGCGATCACTAACGCTAAGATCGTGACAGTTTCGGGTGCGACGATCGACAAAGGGACCGTCGTTATCCGAAACGGGCTGATCGAATCGGTCGGCGCGAATGTTGCGACACCGGCTGATGCACAGGTGTTTGACGCGACGGGCCTTACGGTCTATCCGGGCTTTATCGATGCCTTGACGAACCTTGGTATGCCTGCGTCGCAGCAGCGTCCGGGTGGCCAAGGAGGCGCGCAGGCTGCGATAGCGGCTGCTGCGGCCGCCGCATCGGCTGCGCCGACGTCTAATTCGAACTATCCTGCGGGACTTAGGCCGGAGGATGAGGCTTTGAACGACCTTAGAGCCGGCGAATCGCAGTTCGAGGCAGCACGGAATGCGGGATTTACGACGGTTGTGACGACGGGGCGAACCGGGATCTTTACTGGCCAGTCAACTATCTTCAATTTGGCCGGAGAAACGGTTTCGGCGATGGTAGTTAAGACGCCTTATGCCTTCCACGTGACATTTACGACCACGCCGGGGAGCTATCCGGGCTCGTTGTTGGGCACCTTTTCCGCGTTACGGCAGATCTTTCTCGACGCAGAACGTCAGCAGGCGATCGAACGGCAATACGCGGCAAACCCGAAAGGAATGAAGCGGCCCGAAACGGACAAATCGATCGAAGCTTTGTTCCCGGCGATCAACGGAAAGATGCCGGTGATCTTCAACGCGAACCGCGATGTCGAAATAGTGCGTGCCCTCGATCTGATCAAGGAACTAAAGCTCAACGGCATCATCGCGGGTGGGCAGGAAGCGTGGAAATTTGCGGATCGTCTCAAATCTCAGAACGTGTCGGTTCTCTTGTCTCTGAACTTTCCTAAACGAACGACGGCAGCGTCGCCCGATGCGGATCCTGAGAGTCTCGAAACGCTCAGGTTTCGTGCCGAAACGCCTGCTGGTGCTGCCAAATTAGCTGCTGCGGGCGTGAAGATAGCGTTTCAATCCGGCGGAGCGACCGCGATCGGAGATTTCTTTACAAACGCAGGGAAGGCGGTCGAAGGTGGTTTGAACAAAGACGCGGCGATCCGTGCGATGACGCTCGGTTCCGCGGAAATTCTTGGCATCTCTGATCGGACAGGATCGATCGAGGCGGGAAAGATAGCGAACTTAGCGGTCGTCAAGGGCGACCTTTTGGGCAAAGACAAGTTCGTATCTCATATCTTTGTTGACGGAAAGGTGTTTGAGCAGAAAGAACCACCTAAACCGGCTCCCGGAGGGCGTGGTTCCGGTGCAGGAACGGGCGGGCCGCCCGCAGCTGCG
>JANLTF010000596.1:0-2729 GCA_031362825.1 Acidobacteriota bacterium
ATGAGTTATCACATCAGATATATATCGCAGGATCCGCGTTCTCGCGACGAGGGAGCGAAATATCGAATAACCTTCGCATTTATTTCTCGACTTTCACGCAAAGTTGAGGTACCGTCGTTCTAGAAAAAGTAGGAAAAAGGATCTCGAAATGATTAAACACTTGAGTTTGCACGCCCTCTTTCGTTCAGTTCAGATTTGCGTCATCGCACTATTGCTGTCACTGGCGGCGGCGGCCTAAGACAAGGACACATGTGCAGCGATGGGCTGGGAGCGGATGTCTATCGACGACGTAGGTCTTCTTGGCAGTTGGACGTTTACGTCAAACCGGGATTGCAGGGAGTCAGCCCGCTGGCAATCTTCGGGGAGCTTCAAAATCACGCAGGATCGGAACGGCAATTACCTTGGGCAAAATGGTGATGAGGAACCGACTGCAAGATCAGGGCAATGGCAAAGCCGGTACGCTCGTTTATCCGGTGAAAGCGACCTATACGGTAAACACATTTTACCGGACAGCGACCGAGGTTGAAGAGGGTTGGATACGCATCCTGAATTTCTACGTCAACGCCTCCGGCGAATGGGCGATCGGCTCGGAAGAAAACGTGAAGAGTCCGAAAGTACAGCGTATTCAGAAATAAGCATCATGACAAAACAATCGATTTTTTTTCAGGAGAATTAAAATGAAAGATCAAACAAAATCAAATTGGCCAAACCGAATGGTGTTCGCCGCAATTACATCCATTGTTTTTATATTCGTCGCGAGTTCGCCCCTAAGTGCACAGGAAACGCGGACGATCAAGCAATTCGCCCAGCTCCAGGTCGGCGAATATCGCGTTGCCAGCGAGGTCGAGGGAAGTCCTGAAAAAGACGGCTTTCCGCTCGCGGTCGAAACCAGACAATACAAATACAACGCAGGCGACACGCTGGCAATTCACTACACGGTCGCCCGCTATTCGTCGGCTGCCGAGGCTCAAAACATGTTGCGGACCATCCTGGACAGGTATCGGCAAATGAAGCTAAACATTACGCCGGTTGCCATCTTGCGGGACAAGGATCGCAAAATAACCGGGATTTCCGCGGACATGTCGGGGAAAATGTTCGTTCGCTTTTGGACAAAAGACGAATTCGTGATCCGCGCAATGGGCGTGAAAGAAGACGTCGAGGCATTTTTCACCGTCCACTAAGTTCTATTGACCAAGGTCATTTAACGATTGATGTTATCTCGACCGTTAGAGAAAAATCGTCTCTGAAAGGGAGTTTTAAAATGCCTCGTTAAATGACACGTCGCCAGCCACCGCCACTCGATACGCCGAGACGCGGAGTTCGAAGAAGTTGGCTAGTTCCTGGCATCGTGGGTATTACATCGGATTGACTAGCCTTAAGGCTTTCCTTTCGTCGAAAGGTGCGTGCGAATCAACTGAAAGGTTTCGTCAGGCTTCTCCTCCCAAGGGCTGTGACCGCACCTTTCAATGAACCTTAAAACCGATCCTTTAATGAGTTGGTGGGTTTCTATAATACTCGACTCGGGTGCTGGGTCCTGGCGGCCCTGGATTAGCAATGTTAAAGCTTTGATCTTGCGGATAGAAGGCCTTATATCGAAACTTGGGTATGCCTGGCCGAACACATCTCCGAGGCGATAATTTACCTCATCCGGGAGCAGGTCACGTGCTGCCTTTAACCCGATCTCGCGGTCGTAATAATAAGCCGGCATGCCGAGCTTATCGCGTTCATATCTCGCTACATCAAACAGAGATGGGTCATTTCTCAGCCTCTCCCTCCATTCGTCTCGAAGCCTTTTGGCCTCTGGAGTGTGTCGAACCCGCAGGTTGTCGTCAAAGACATCTGCGTACTTATCGTCGATTATTCCGGACCCTACTGATATCAGCTTCGCAACTCTGTCCGGGTGGGCTCCGCTGTAAAGCAGGCCAAGCATCGATCCCCAAGAGTTTCCGATAATGCTGATCTTTGACGCTTTGAGATGCTTTCGAAGGAGTTCGAGGTCCTCGACGTAACGTTCCATCTTAACCGCATCGGTAGTTAGTTTGTCGAGCTTTGAACGGCCTGTTCCTCGCTGTTCCAGCATTACGCAACGATAGGAATCACTCAGCTGATCAGCCAGCGGCTGCATGTATCCCACGTTAGAGCCGGGACCGCCCGAGAGGAGAATTACATATTCACCCTTTTCGCCATGGATCTTGTAGTGAAGGGTCACGTCCTTGCCACGAACTGAACCGTCCCGGACCGGTTGGGCAAATGAGGCACCAAGGAAAATGGATACAAAGAACAGGATTTGAAATGTGATAAATAGATTTCTAATTAGACTTTTCGATCGTTGTTCGTCCATCTATTTGCCCTCCAAGCCAACAAAAAAGCTTGCACGTTGTAGCATGCAAGCTATCGTACTTAGGAATTACCTGAATATCAAAAAGCCTCGTTAAAACTTACATCCCCAGCTACCGCGACCTGATAGGCCGAGACGCGGCGTTCGAAGAAGTTGGCTAGTTCCTGGACGTCTTGGAGATCCATGAACGAGAACGGATTTTTGGCTCCGTAAACTAGCCGCCCATTTACGGTGGCTTTGCGGCATTACGGTGGCGTCCTTAGCCTCGAGATTTTAGCTTCTTCGACAGGTGGGTGCGGATCAATTGAAAGGTCTCGACAGGCTTCTCCTCCCAGGGACTGTGACCGCATTTTTCAATAAACTCTAAGACCGATCCCTTTATGAGTTGGTG
>JANLTF010000600.1:0-26043 GCA_031362825.1 Acidobacteriota bacterium
GGTTTGTTTTAAGACGAGTTACGATTTCTTCATGATCGCCCTTGACGGCCAGGAAGACGTCGAAAAGATGGTCAAAGAAATAAAAGGCATGCTACCGGCGTCGGTTGGATAAGATAAATTACCGCGAAAAGGCACAGAACGCACAAAAAAGAAAAGAAAAGGGGAAAGTCGATACCAAATCGTCTTTCCCTTTTTTGCGTGTTTTGTGCCTTTTCGCGGCAACAATTCTTAACTGATCTTGATCGGAAACGGCACAAAACACAGTACAAATATCACCAGCGTGATGAACGCGATGACCTTGCGTTTGGCATCAAGCGCCGTTTGGTCAAGCGGTTCCGGGTGGCCGACCCGCATCATTACGGCGAGAATTATCGCGATCAAAAATCCACTCGGGCTACTAAAAAAGTACATTCCCAGGACCGAAAGAACGGCCATCACCGGGAATGCGATACGGCCGGTCCATTTGTGTACTGTCTGGCCAAACACGGCGTAGATCGCGTGCCCGCCGTCGAGTTGGCCCGATGGAATGAGATTGAGTGCAGTCACCAGCAAACCGACCCAGGCCGCGAAATAGAAGGCATTTCCGATGCCAAAATTCAAATCTACGCCAAATAAAGACGCGACTATTCCCAAAAACAGTGGATCTGAAAAGACCAAGCCGCCCTGCGAGTTTGCGACCTGCACAGGAGTCGCGATCTCCATCGTGGCGACGCCCATCAGAGCGATCGGAATCAGAGCAATAAAACCGGCGATCGGCCCCGCGACGCCGATGTCAAATACCGCTCGCCGCGACGGCATTGGCGACATTATTTTGATAAATGCCCCAAATGTTCCGGCCGGCCCGATCAGCGGCGGCGTTGGGATAAAGAACGGAAGCGTCGCATCGACCTTATAAATTCGGCATGCGACGTAATGCCCCATTTCGTGGCAGATGAGAATGAACAGAAGAGAAAGTGAAAACTTAAGGCCGTAGGCGAGAACTGCGGGATTTGTGACTAACTCGTTGATCGTCGAACCGATCACGCCCGCGTACTTTACGGGGAGATTGACGATAAAATCCAGTACCTGAGCGGCCGATTGCGGATCGTCGTCGGGCAGAGTATTGATCGGCCCGAACGGAAACATCACACCGGCAACCATCGATGTAAAGAACGTAATGACAAGCAGACCCAGATGCCGGATGTAGGTCCGTGCGGTCGGTTTCATCACCGGCCGTTCGTATGTATAATTTTGATCTAACTGTTCAGGATCGGTCATCAGGTAGGTTAGAAATAGAAAGATCGCAAACCGCCAGCGAAATGTCGCCAAACACGCGATCTACGATCTAATCATCGGATAGAACTTAACGAAAATCAACCGACGGCCTTGGCCGAGAGTTCTTTGCCCGGTTTGAACCGAATTGTTTTGCCGGCAGGGATCGGTACTTCTTTGCCGGTTCGCGGATTGCGGCCGACGCCGCGTTTGCGTGCCTTGACGACAAAAACGCCGAATCCGCGAAGCTCAATTCTATTGCCGTGTGCAAGTGCATCTTTCATCGCCTCAAAGAGCGAATCGACGACCTGCTCGGCCTTCTGTTTCGGCACGCCTGTCCGTTCTGCGACCAGGTTGACGATGTCTAGTTTGATCATTATTGCCTCCTATCAAGCGGAAACGTGGAGAGAAAACCGAAACTCAAGCGCAGTTGCATCATAATCCTCTAAATCTCATTCTGTCAAGATTTTGCGGACGTTTACACGTTAAATAATTTGCCCCAAATGGGCCGCAGCTTTTCTTCCATTGCGTTCGTGGTACATATGAGCGAGATGTTTCACGCAAAGACACTTAGTACGCGACGTCTTAGAAATAATAAAACTCTGAATTTCTTTCTATCACCCTCTCGAAAATGGTAGAATCACGTCACAATCGCAGCAATTTCAGGGAACTTGAGAGGACAAATCTTATGCGTTGGCAAGATCAGCGGCAGAGCGACAATGTAGAGGATCGACGCGGCGGCCGCGGGTTAGCGATCGGCGGAGGCGGAATCGGTGTGCTGGTGCTCGCCGTTGCGATTTATCTGTGCGGCGGCGATCCGAGCCAGTTGCTCCAATCATCCGGCCCGCAGGAAGTGCCCGCTCCCGGCACAACCGCGAACAAGGCCGTCTCTCAGGACCAGAATCGCCAGTTCGTCGGTGCCATCATGGGAAATTTGGAAGACGCATGGAAACAGATCCTTCCGACGCAATCTCGTGTTCCATTCCGCGCACCAAAACTCGTGCTCTTTACAGGACAGGTTCAATCCGCGTGCGGCTACGGCGAGGCCGCGACCGGCCCATTCTATTGCCCGGGCGATTACAATCTCTATCTCGATTTTGCCTTCTTTACCGAACTACAGCGTGAATTCAAAGCTCCTGGCGATTTTGCCCAAGCCTACGTCATCGCCCACGAATACGGCCATCACATCCAAAATCTGACAGGCACAATGGACAAAGTTCAGCGGGCCGGTAGTAACAATCGCCTCTCCGTCGCTCTCGAACTACAGGCCGATTGCTACGCCGGTATCTGGGCAAATTTCGCCGCCAAACAAGGTCGCCTCGAAACCGGCGACGCCGAAGAAGCTATCCGCGCAGCCGCAGCCGTCGGCGACGACATGATCCAAAAACGTACACAAGGCTACGTCGTCCCCGATTCATTCACGCACGGCTCGGCCCAACAGCGAATGCAGTATTTTGCAAAAGGGATGCAGTCCGGCAGCATGCAGCAGTGCCAGACGTTCAAATAGTCGCGGGAGCGAACGGCCGGCCGTATAGTTCCTGATAGACATATCCGAGGAACCTCGCCTCGGCGGTGTATAGGACCTCGAACCAGCAATTCGACAGATACAAACGTTTTTCGTTATTGGTGGTCAGTTTTTCCGCTTTCTTCAGCGAAAATGCCTCCGGATCCGCATCGTCGAGACGGTAGGCATTGGACATTTCGGTCTTCATCTCACGTGCGGCACCGAGGGCTTCGAGAACTTCCGTGATCCAGATCTGCAGTTGAGGTTCGGTGTTGTTTTCCTTCAACGCCTGTACTGCTCCAACGGCAAACCTCGCCTCGGCATTTTCAAACGGATATATCACAACGCCGTTCGCTTCGTCGTCAAACTGTTTCCATTGAAAAAGCTCTTCGGTGTACGCGAGGCGCATCCGTGCCGTTCGTTCGTCAAAATTGAGAAACCACTCGAGCAGATCAGCGAGTGAGGATACCTCCGCCTCACCGTTTACGATCTTGAGTTTCGGCGGTTCGAGTTCCTGCGTTTTTGCTTCAGCCATACAAATATTTCAGCACCAACTGACGCGAAAAACCAATCAACTTTTACAATTCTCCCGCCCGCTCGCTATAATCGCATCATACGTGAACGAACAAACTCTCGAGAACGCCCTTACCGCCGACGATTTTCTCAAAGAGGAAGATCGCGATCTCGGCTTTGGTGCGGTCGTTTCGGGACAGAGCCGGCAGCGGCTGTTGAATCCGGACGGTTCATTCAATGTCCAGCGAAGTGGCCTGCCGCTGCTCACCTCGCTAAATCTTTATCATATTTTGCTGACGATGAAGTGGCGGACGTTTTTGCTTCTGGTCCTGCTACTGTATTTTCTGAGCAATATCGCTTTTGGTTTGGCGTATATGGCTTCGGGCGTTGGGGCACTCGTAGACACCTCGTCGACGCCGATGGCCAGTGCACTTCTAACCGGATTTTTCTTTAGCGTCCAGACCTTTGCGACGATCGGTTACGGCACGATCCATCCGGTCGGTGTCATTCCAAATCTGCTCGTCACGATCGAATCGTATTACAGCCTGCTCGCAAATGCGCTGATCACCGGTGTCGTTTTTGCAAGATTTGCCCGACCGACAGCAAAAGTAATTTTCAGCGAGGTATGTGTCATTGCTCCATATCGCGGAATCAATGGGCTGATGTTTCGGATGATAAACGGCCGCAATAATCAGTTGATCGAGGTCGAGGTCAAAGTCCTGTTTGCTCGTTTTGTTAACGAGGACGGAAAACAGGTTCGCCGTTTCGACTTCCTAGAACTCGAACGCGACAAGGTCACGTTTTTCCCACTCGGTTGGACGGTCGTTCATCCGATCGACGAAAAATCACCGCTCAACGGCCTGACGCAACTCGATTACAAACGCACCGACGCCGAGTTTCTGATCCTGCTCACAGCGACGGACGAAACATTCGCTCAAACGGTACATACACGCTCATCGTATAAACCGGACGAGATCCGCTGCGGCTACAAATTTGTCAATTATTACAACGAGGTCGAAGACGGCGAACCGATTTCGATCGACACGCGCAAATTATCGGAAATTGAACGAGCGGACTAACCACTATTCACTTATCGCTATCCATTGAAGGAAACAGATGTTCACCGGCATTATCGAAGAATTAGGAAGGATAGAATCTCTCGCACAGAGCGCTGACGGCGCGCGTATCGTTGTCTCGGCATCAATAGTTACGGCGGACGCTAACAATGGCGATTCGATCGCAGTAAACGGCGTATGTCTGACGGTACTTGATGTGACCGGCGAGTCTTTCGCCGCGGACGTTTCACCGGAAACACTTGATAAGACAACGCTCGGAAACCTCAACGCCGGTTCTCGCGTCAATCTGGAACGTGCCGTCACACCCGCAACACGTCTCGGCGGACACATCGTTCAGGGGCACGTCGATGGTCGAGGAACATTTCTCTCAGCAAGACCCGAAGGCGATTTCTGGACGGTCCGCATCGGCTTCGCACCCGATTTTGCCCGATATCTAGTCTACAAAGGCTCGGTCACCGTCGAAGGCATCAGCCTGACCGTTGCTGCTTTCGATCGAGAGCATTTCGAGATTGCCGTCATTCCCAAAACCTGGGAAATGACCAACCTCTCAACTCTAAATCCCGGCGATGCAGTCAATCTTGAGGCGGATGTAATCGCAAAATACGTCGAACGAATGCTAAATTTACGCGAAATTATTTAACTCGCGAAACTTTATTCTCATTAAAGCCCAATAAACACAGGCACTACAAACTTTTTTGAAAAAAAGTTCAAAAAACTTGTAAGATTTTGCCCATTTTTCTCATTACTATACGGAAACTCCCACTAGCTTGTCTGCCAGCAAGTTTCCTCCTTGTTTGAAATTGGGCCCTAACCGGCCTTCGATCTCCCTGACTCCCACCATCGTGGAACCCTCCGTCGCGGTACTTGACCCACTCGCGACGGAGGATTTTTTGTTTGGAATTTGGCGTTTAAGATGCCCGGGCTTCGCGGACGATATCGATGAATTGGCGGGCGCGTTCGCTGACGATGTGGGCGTTTCCTTCGCGGATGGCTTTGACATCGACCAGATCGGTGCCGACGCCCAGGGCCGAGGCACCGGCTTTGATAAAGTCGGCGGCGGTCGTGAGCGAGACTCCGCCGGTCGGGATGATCTTGACCTGGGGAAACGGGCCTTTTAGATTTTTGACATAACTCGCACCACCGACCGATCCGCACGGGAAGACCTTGACGAAGTCAACGCCCGCACTCCAAGCAGCAATGACCTCTGTCGGAGTCAAAACGCCGGGACAGATAGGAGCACTGTATCGATGGCAGAGGGCGATCGTATCGAGATTGAGCGCGGGGCTGACGATAAATTGCGCACCCGCGAGCAAACACGCACGGGCGGTTTCAGGGTCGAGCACCGTTCCGGCACCGACGAGCACTTCGCTGCCGTATTTGTCGGCGACCTTTTCGATCACGCGCACGGCTCCGGGCACCGTCATTGTGATCTCAAGCACGTTCACGCCACCAGCCTTGATGGCTTCGATCACCTGCATCGCCTCGTCCGCTGACGAAGCCCGCACAACCGGCACGAGGCCGACATCTTCGATCTGTTTTACAATTTCTGCTTTTGTCATAAATTTATCTCGCTACGCGAGCACCGCCGCCTTTCATTACTCTGAGAACGTCTGCGAGGCCGACCGTTGTGGTGTCGCCCGGCGTTGTCATCGCGAGTGCTCCGTGAGCGGCACCGCAGTTTACGGCCCATGACGGGGATTCGCCGGTCAGGAATCCGTAGATCAGTCCCGAGGCGAACGAATCGCCGCCGCCAACGCGGTCGAAGATGTCGAGATCGGGCCGCATGATCGCCTGATGAAGTTGGCCTTCGGTAAAGCATACGGCTCCCCAATCGTTGACCGACGCCGTCTTGGCATTGCGAAGCGTCGTCGCAGCGACAGCGAAGTTTGGGAAATCTGCCACCGCGCGGCGGATCATTTTCTCGAAATTAACGATATCGAGCTTGGAATGATTCTCGTCCTGGCCTTCGACCTCGTAGCCGAGACAGGCGGTGAAATCCTCTTCGTTGCCGATCATTACATCGACATATTGGGCGAGATCTCGGTTTACTTCCTGAGCCTTCGCCTGGCCGCCGATGGCCTTCCAGAGCGAGTCGCGGTAGTTGAGATCGTACGAAATGATCGTACCGTGTTTCTTGGCGATCTCCATCGCTTCTTTCGCGACTTCTGGTGTGGATTCGGACAGGGCACAAAAGATGCCGCCGGTGTGAAGCCATCTCGCGCCTTCGTCACCAAAGATCTTTTCCCAATCGATATCACCTTTCTTGAGCTGCGAAACGGCAGTGTTGCCGCGATCAGAGCATCCGAGTGCCGCCCGAACACCGAAGCCGCGTTCGGTAAAATTCATTCCGTTGCGAACCGTTCGTCCCACGCCATCGTACTTTGTCCACTTAACATGCGACTGATCGACACCGCCTTGATAGATCAAATCCTGCACGAGTTTGCCGATCGGATTGTCGGCAAGTGCAGTCACGACCGCCGCGTCGAGGCCAAAGCAGCGCTTCAGACCGCGGGCGACGTTGTATTCACCGCCGCCTTCCCAAACCTCGAACGACCGAGTTGTATGGATGCGCTTATCGCCCGGATCGAGCCGCAGCATAACTTCGCCAAGGGATACGATGTCCCATTTACATTCGTCTTTTGATTTGATCGTTAACATAAGTTTTTGTAGCCCGAAGTCCCTAGATCGGGCCGCTCATCTGTGTTTCCGGGCCGCGATTCCGCTCTTCCGGATCGCCTATCCCTGCCTCTGGATCACTTATCCACACCTCTGGATCACTTGACCGGGCCCCCGGAACGCTTATCTGAGACGCTGGATCGCTTATCCACGCTTCTGGATCCCTTATCCGAGCCTCTGGATCCTTTATCCACGCTTTCGGCTCGCTCATTTGGATTGTCCGAACGGCCACTTGAACTTGCCTACCGAGCCATCCATCCGCCGTCTACGATCAAAACGTGGCCCTGCATATAATCGCTCGCCGCTGACGAAAGGAAAACAGCCGCTCCCGCGAGGTCGTCCGCGTTGCCCCAACGTCCGGCTGGGATGCGTTCGAGTATCTGTCGATTGCGCGTCTCGTCGGCCTGTAGCGGTGCCGTGTTGTCGGTCGCGATATAGCCGGGGGCGATCGCGTTGACGTTAATATTGCTTTTAGCCCACTCGTTTGCAAGGGCTTTTGTCAGCCCCGCGACGCCGGATTTCGACGCTGTGTAGGCCGGAACCGTGACGCCGCCCTGAAACGAGAGGAGCGAAGCGATATTAACGATCTTGCCGCTTCCCTGTGCGATCATGTGCCGTCCTGCGGCCTGCGACGTGCGAAAAACGCTCGATAGATTGACCTCGATGACGGTTGACCAGTCATCTTCGCTAAAATCGACAGCCGGCGAGCGGCGGATCATTCCGGCGTTGTTGATAAGGATATCGATACGGCCAAATGCCTCTACGCAAGCCTCAACCACGCGTTTCGGGGCCTCTTTTTCGGCCATGTCTCCGAGAACTTCGACGGCGCGGCGTCCGAGGCCTTCGATCGCGGCTACCGTTTCGCTAGCCGTGCCTACCGTTCGGGCGTGGCAAGCAACATCGGCTCCGGCCTCGGCCAGAGCAACCGCGATCGCACGTCCAATGCCCTTTGTCGAACCGGTGACAAGCGCAGTTTTGCCGCTTAGCGAGAACCTATCCAAAATAGCCATAGTTAAAGTGGTAAGACCAATTCCGAATAAGATAGCACATTTAAATTGTAGTGTTAAACTACTGCGGCAAATATCCGCCCTGAACAGGACGGTCGTTTGACAGCCCAAATTGTACCGCAGTAAATCCTGTTTGGCTCCTCAAAATATACCAGACACTGTTCGACGGACGAAAGACTGCTGCATCAGATTTACCGTCGCCATCAAAATCGCCCGGAGCCGGAAGATCGCCGTTTGTCCCAAACGGGAACGCGAAATAGCTGTAGTCTTCGCTCCGAAGGACAAACCACTCGCCCGTCGCCGGACGCCAAAATGCTATATCGGCTTTGCCGTCGCCGGTGAAGTCGACCGGTACGGCCTTGTCGGTTGCCGTACCGAATTGGGTTGCAAACATACCTCCACTGCTCTTGGAAACCCACCATTCGGTACCCGTAGCCCCCGCGGGACGGAAAACGGCAATGTCTGCCTTTCCATCGCCATCGTAGTCAGCCGGTGCGGGCCTATCGCCTGCCTGGCCAAACTGAACGTACGTATACGTGCCCAAGCTGTCGCTGTTCGCAATGTACCAAGTGTTGTTAGATGGACGGAATACAGCTTGGTCGGTTTTGCCGTCGCCGTTGAAATCAGCCGCCGCCGGCACATCGCCGTTTGTCCCGAACTGCATCGACCTGTAAACGCCCGCCTTGGTTAGCATGTGCCAAACGCCATCAGCCGGACGAAACACGGCCACGTCTGTCTTGCCATCGCCGTCATAATCGCCGGGCACCGGAATGTCATTCGGCGCCCCGAAAATAACTCCCGAAGCCGAGCCGCTGCCGCTAAAAAGGTAATACCATGCACCTGTTTCGGGCCGGAAAACACTCACATCCGATTTGCCATCGCCGTCAAAATCGGCATTTTTGTTGCGGGCGACTGCGATGCCCGCAACTGGCCCATCCGATATATTGCCGTCAATGTTGAACGTCACGCCGCCCCATGTCTCATTATGCGGCGCCTGCCACTGCTTGATCCGCTGGTGATTTGCCCACTCGTTGGTTGGGAAAGTAGGGAATGTCAGGTACGTCCAGACGGACGGGACATTATCCCAGCGCGCCATCCATATCGCGTCCATCTTGCTAGCCGGTGGCAGACCAACCCAATCTTCCTGAGCATTTTTCGGCGAACCGTAAACGCCCGATTTATAGCCGAGTTGTTTCACGCGATCGGTCCAGCCTTTCAAAAACGCCACGGTCGCGGGCCGGCAGCCAAGTGTGTCCGGCGTTGGCGGATCGTAACGCTCCATGTCGTAGTAGAGGATCGAACCGGTCGTGAGGCCGAGGTTGTTAGCGTCAGCGACGGCAATGTCGGCCTCAGTGCGGCCCTGTGTCTCAGCCGTCGCGATGTCATAACTAAGTTTTACACTTGTCGCCGAAGCGGTGCATGGCGATTGATAACCGACGACCGTCGGGATCAGGCCCCAACCCATCGCCGATACCTGGTTGACCCAGGCCGCTGACAAATTCGGCTGTGCCGAACATGCCCGGTTTCGGCCGCTCATGTAGATATTCATGTCATAGAGCGGCGATGCGTTCCACCAGATCTGCATCTGCGCCGCCGTCGGGGCATTGCACATATCGAACCCGCGATTGAGGCTTGTCCTAGTCGCTCCGCCCGGAGGCATTGCGAACATTGGCGTTCTTTCGGCTTCGGTCCGGGCTTTTTCCTTCTCGATCTGCGCCAAGGCCCTTATCTGCGGTGGCGTGATGTTTTTACCGTTGCGGACGATCAAACTTTCCTGTATGCAGCCCGATTTGAAACCCAGACAATCACTGTCGACTCTTAGCACCCAATCCCGGGAAACAATCTCATCGGCAGCCGGACTTTCCACATTCATCTCGACAGTTCGCGAACGAAATTGCCACGTCTGCACGCCATCTGAAGACTCATAAATCAATTTGCCAACAAAATTTGAACTCGTTTCGAGCGGTATCGTCAACCGCAGACCGCCATCGATATCCAATCGTGCGTTCTCAATATTTGCACCGGAAAGCTCGTTTGAATCGATCTCCACCGGCTTAGAAAACCAGGTTTCGCCGCCATCGGTTGTTCGCCTCAATTCGAGCGATTGTTCACGTAGATCGGCAAGAACCACCCAACCATTCTGGCCGTCCGAAAAATTCACGTGACCGATCGATTTCCCTTTTCCCGCGACGATCTCACGCCAAATGCCGCCAGAGTTACTAAATACAGCGTTCCGCGTAAAAGCAATACCGCTGTCGCCGCCAAAAGACTGGATTCCGATTATCTGAGCCGCATCAACATGATCGCGAAAATACGGACCCTTGTACGTGAATTCCAATTGACGCTGAGTGTCGCCGCTCGATACATGAAACGACGATACTTCCTTAGCCGGAATCAGAATTGCGGCGAGAAGCGTTAAAACAAAGAGAGCAATCAATGAGTATTTCATTTTCTAAAGAGGGCCAAATAGTCGGCTGATGGATTTTAGACAAAGTATAAACGATTGTGATGTCGCGAACCAGTGATTTGTTAATTCGTTCGCTGGATTTTGTCGGTTGTCGCATTTGAAGTAAGTTATTTAGAAGTCCGTTTCGTTCCCCAAGTATGCTGATCTCTGCACTCATTATCATCGCTATCGCTTTTGGCGGAATGGCCTTGACCTATCTTGTCGCGGACAAGGAGACGTTTCTGTGGCGGCTTGCGGTCGGCAATGTCGTCGGTTCGGCGGTGTTTGGGCTAGCGGCGTTTGGGCTGGCGCTGTTGTTTGGATTTAGCGTGGTCACGGTCGGCGTTGCTATCGCGATCACGGTCTTGCCCCTCGCGTTGCTTTACAAGGGTGAGCGACGCTCGAAATTCCTGAACGATTGGGCAAAAGCAAAGGGCAAACTACAGGGCGGCACTCTCGATCGCTTTGCCGGTTTTGGGTATTACGCATTCTTTTTGATCCTATTTTGGTTGTTTTTCGGGCAGACGATGTATGAGACGGCAGCCGGCATCTTCACGGGCGGATCCAACAATCTAGGTGACTTGCCGTTTCATCTCGGAGCGATACTTGGATTTTCCGACGGCAATAATTTTCCGCCGGAGAACCCCTCGTTCTCAGGTGCGCGGTTTTCGTATCCGTTCATCGCTGATTTTCTGACAGCATGCTTTATGAAGCTCGGTGCCGATCTGCAAAGCGCGCTTGTTTTGCAGAATGTCTCGTGGGCATTCTCGCTGCTTGTCATTCTCGAACGCTTTTCAGCCAAACTAACCGGCAGCAAACTCGCCGGTCGCGTTGCTCCGGCACTCTTGTTTCTTAGCGGCGGCCTCGGCTTTATTTGGTTTTTCAAAGACTACTGGGAACAGGGCAAGGGCCTTTGGGAATTTCTCTGGACGTTGCCGCAAGATTACACGATCGGCGAGAAATTTCGCTGGGGCAATTCGATGGTCGTGCTGTTTATCACGCAGCGAAGCCTTTTGCTCGGAATGCCGATAACGATCGTCGTTTTAGGCTATTTATGGCGCGTTTTCAGCACAGAGGGCACCGAGAACACGGAGAAAGAGACAAAATCTCCCCTTCTCCCCTTTTTCCTTTCTCCCCTTCTGGTCGGCCTTCTCGCCGGAATGCTGCCGCTAATACATCTTCATAGTCTCGCGACACTGTTCGTCGTGACGGGATTTCTGTTTATTTTCAAACCAGAAGAATGGCGCGAGTGGATCGCTTTCGGCCTAGGTGTTTGTGTTATCGCCGTTCCCGAATTGGCTTGGTCGATGGCCGGCAGCGCGTCGGAAACGAGCAAGTTTTTTGAGTGGCACTTCGGTTGGGACAAACGCGATGCGAACGTAATGTGGTTTTGGATCAAGAACACTGGATTTGTAATCCCGGTGGTGATCGCGGGCATTTATCTTATTTTTTCACCACAGAGGCACAGAGACACAGAGAAAACGAAGACCGAAGACCGAAGGCCACACACCAAAGACCTTCTTCTCTTCTACGTTCCATTTATTTTCCTCTTCGTTGTCTCAAATGCGGCCAAACTTGCACCGTGGGAATGGGATAATATCAAGGTGCTGATCTATTGGTACGTCGGCTCGATACCGTTGATCGCTTATGCGATCGCGTGGGCCTGGGAAGAGAAAAAGTTGATGCAGATCGCGGCCGTAATCGTGTTCTTAGCACTCACACTCGCGGGCGGGCTCGACGTTTGGCGCACGGCGACCGGCCAAAATAAAATAAAAGTGTTCGATGCGGATGCCGTAAAGATCGCCGAACAGATAAAGGCAAAGACGTTACCGAACGCATTGTTCCTAAACGCCCCGACATACAATTCGGCAGTTGTACTGTCTGGCCGGCGTTCGTACATGCGGTACATCGGCCACCTTTCTTCGCACGGTATTGACTACGGGCCTCGTGAAGAGGAGGTCAAACGCATCTACGAAGGCGGCGGCGTGGCCGACATTTTTCTCAAGAAAGCTGAGATCGATTACGTCCTCATCTCGCCCGAAGAGCGAAACTCGATGAAAGCAAACGAGGAATTTTTCAAAAGATTCCCGGTCGTAGCGGAAGCCGGTGAGTATCGTGTTTATAAAGTAAGGAATTGAACAGGATAAACGGGATCGACAAGATATTTTCTTATCCTGCCCATACTGTATATCCTGTTAGAAGTGATCTTGATGACGATCGAAGAAGAATTAATACCGAACGACGCTGAACCGAAGTTTGATCTCCCGTGGCTCGTGAGCTGCGCAGTTATCACTGCCGCCGCTACTTTCCTGCGTTTCTTCATGCTTGGGCTTAAACCGTTTCATCATGACGAAGGCGTGAACGGATTTTTTCTGACCAACCTTTTTCGCGACGGCGTTTACAAATACGATCCGGCCAATTACCACGGCCCAACGCTCTATTACATCACGCTCGCATTTGCCAAGGTATTTGGGCTCGAGACAATTCCGGTACGGGCAAGCGTCGCGATATTTGGCGTGCTGATGGTCGTATTAGCGTTTTTCTTGCGCCGTTATATCGGCAAGATCGGCGCTCTTTCGGCGGCTGTCTTTCTAACGCTCTCGCCTGGAATGGTCTATATTTCGCGGTATTTTATCCACGAGATATTTTTTGTATTTTTGAGCCTCGCGGTGGTTTTGTCGGTCGTGTTTTTTATCGAGAAACGAAAGGCCGGGGTCTTTGCTATTGCGTGGATGGTCTTGCTGTTGTTCGTGTGCTTTCTGCCTTCGGCATTGTCACTGGCGAGTAGTTTAGGCGGCACTAGCGAAGCGGCGGTTTGGGCCTTTCGCATCGCATTCTTCATCGTTGAGGCAGTTCTCGTCTATTTCGTCATACGAATGATCCACGATTGGGACAGTGGTCGGCCCGTTTATCTGCTGCTCGCTTCGGCATCGGTTGCACTGATGTTCGCGACGAAAGAAACGGGATTTATCACGCTCGGGACAATGATGATCGCCTGCGTATGTGTTTGGATCTGGAAAGGCCTGATCGAAAATGAGGTGATCCAGCGGAACAAATTCAAGGTTCTTTTGGCCGGTCATGCCGTCCTCGGCTTCGGCGCACTTGCTTATTACCAAAGCCTTATCGACGGCGTAAAATGGCTGTACGATTACTTCCTCGGCGACAATGCGATCAAAGAACCGTTCGCATTTTACTCGATCGTCGCACTCGGCTTCACAACGCTCGTGACATGGGCAGTTTTCCTATTTTATTTCAAGCAGGAGAACACGACGGAGCTTTCCGAATCGGCCGATCTGACCTGGACAAATTTTAGAAAAGCTCTGGGCTCCGGCAACGATCTGCTGCTAATGATCGCTGCAATTGCGACCATCTTTATCTACCTCAGCGTCCTATTCTTCTCATCGTTCTTTACATACGCCGAAGGCGTCGGGAAAGCGTTTGAGGCCTACATGATCTGGACGAAGACGGGCAGCAAGGATCACACGCAGAATGGCCTGCTCGGCTACTTAAAATGGGGCCTAAAGGTCGAGGCTCCGCTGTTATTTCTGTCCACGCTGGGCGCGTTGATCGCTCTCCTAAAGGCGAAACACCGGTTTGCGATGTTTGCCGCATTCTGGGCCTTTGGGCTTTTTGCCGCATATACGATCATCCCGTACAAAACCCCGTGGCTCGCACTCAGTTTTTATCTGCCGATGTGCATCATTGCGGGATACGGCATTAGCGAGCTTTTGGCGGCGAAAAGGGCTGCCCTAAAGGCCGTAGGAGCTATTTCGCTGGTTCTCGGTTCGACGATTCTCGCCTATCAAACCTACGACCTCAATTTCGTCCGCTACGACGACGAAGAGATGAGCTACGTATATGCGCACACCAAGCGCCCGTTCCTCGATCTGGTGGCGAAGATTGAGTATTACGCGGAAAAGAGCGGCAAGCTCAACGATGCTTCGGTCGAGATCGTTTCGCCTGACTACTGGCCGCTGACGTGGTATTTGAACAACTACAAGAAAGCAATATTCCACGGCAATCTGACCGACGTAAATGCCTCAGAAATGATCGTCGCCAAGAAACACGATCAGGACGCCGACGTGTTAAAACGCTACTCGGCACACTATAAGTTTGTCGATGTCTATCAATTGCGGCCCGGAGTCGAATTGGTCTTGCTCATTCGCAAAGACCTTGCCGACAAAGATGCGAAAGACCTATACAAACTGCTGGAATATGAGGACAAAAAATAGACCCACGCAGGTCACGATTTAAAATTTCAAATATTGACCGAAACCAATAATCGGTCACAGACGTATAAGCGAGACATGAAACACCATTCTCGCTTTTTTTATCGCACTTTTACCGCAACGTTGTTTGCCGGATTGTTCGCCTGCTGCTCCGTGGCGGCGCAATCGTCGAAACCGGTCATTGTCGCTCTCAACAAAGCCGAAAACACGCTCGCGATCATCGACGCCGCTACGATGAAGGTCACGGCCAAAGTTCCGACCGGTGACGGCCCGCACGAGGTGGTTTTATCGGCGGATGGCAAGGTCGCATATGTTGCTAATTACGGTGCACAAACGCCGGGAAGTTCGATCTCGGTGATCGACGTCGCGACCGCGAAAGAGCTTCGCCGCGTAGATATCAGCCCGCTGATGCGGCCTCACGGGCTGCAAATGGTTGGCGGAAAGCTCTATTTCACGTCGGAGACTAACCGCGTTATCGCACGCTACGACCCCGTCGCGAACAAAGTCGACTGGTTGATGGGAACGGGCCAGAATGCCTCGCACATGATCGCCGTTTCGGCCGATCAGAAAAAGTTTTACACCGCAAATATCGCATCTGACACCATCACCGCGTTTGATTTTCAAAACGTCCCGCCTTCGGGTTCGCGAATAACGCATATTCCCATTGGAAAGCAACCCGAGGCGATCGATCTCTCGCCGGACGGCAAGGAAGTTTGGACCGGCCTCAACGCCGAGGGCATGGCCGAGGTCGTTGATACAGCGACCGCCAAGTCAGTTGCGAAGATCAACATCGGTGGCCGCCCGTACCGCGTAAAATTCACGCCCGACGGCAAACAGGTGGTCTGCACAATGATCGCGACCAAGGAACTGCTCGTGATCGACGCCGCCACGCGTAAGGAGGTCAAGCGAATGAAACTCGAAGGCGTTCCGCTCGGAATCGTTTTCTCCGCTGACGGCAAAACGGCATTCATCACGATGGTCGAACCCGACGCCGTGCTTAAGATCGATCTCGAAAGAATGGAAATAACCGGCCGTGTCGAAACCGGCAAAGGCCCGGACGGTATCGCAGTTTTTGGACTCTAGGCCGGAACGCAGGCTGCCAGCCTGCGAGTTTCCCAGAGGCAGGCTAGCAGCCTGCGTTCCGACATTGAAAATATTTATATGGTTATGAAACGATTTATTACGCTAATTCTCTTCGCTTTATTGCTCGCTGGAACGCCATCTCTCTACGCGCAAAAAACCGCGAAGATCTCTAAAACGGCGGCGCCAAATTTCGGAAACGTAAGCGGCGTCACCGCGAAACAATTGAAGGAATACTTGACCTTCATCGCCTCCGACGAGCTCGAGGGTCGCGACACGCCTTCGCGAGGACTCGATATTGCGGCGCTGTATATAGCTCAGCACCTTGCGAGTTGGGGACTAAAACCAGCCGGCGATAACGGCACGTATTTTCAGAAAGTGCCGCTCAGCCTCGAGAAAGTGATCGAACGCGACACGCGGATCGAGCTTGGCGGGCAATCGTATAGCTACGGCAAAGATTTCCTTACCTCGATCACCGCCGCATCGATCAAAGACGCACCGGTCGTTTTCGCCGGTTACGGTTGGGTGATCAAGTCCAAAAATATCAATGCCTATAAGGGCATCGACGTTAAAGACAAGGTCGTTGTCGTCGTAAACAGCCTGCCAAAAGGCATCACGTTCAACGACCTGCAGGGACCGGCGGGAGGTGATTGGATGTCTCCGGCATTCTATGCCCAAACGAACGGTGCAAAAGCGGTCATAAACCTCCCTAGTTTCGGCAACCTTATCAACTGGGATTCCAGCCGTTGGAATCAGGCGGACAAGGGCTCGGTATCGTTCGGCAGTCAGGCGCCGTTGATCAAGATCCCGACGATAACGCTCAGTCCGCGGCTCTTTTCGACGCTTTTCTTTGGAGAAAAGGCGACCGCGACGGCGATCTTTAACAAGACACAGACCCAGGACGCTCACGAGGCGTTTGATCTCAAGCTGGAAAAAAGGATCTCGATCAACATCGGTGCAAAGACCGAGCTGATCCACACGCAGAACGTCGTCGGCATTCTCGAAGGTTCTGATCCCGTGCTAAAGAATGAATACGTCGCGATCGGTGCCCACTACGATCACGTCGGAATGAACCCGTTCGCTCCGGGCCCGGACAAGATCTGGAACGGCGCCGATGATGACGGGAGCGGAACGGTCTCGGTTCTAAACATCGCCGAGGCTTTTGCCAAAGGAACTTCAAAACCAAGGCGCTCGATCCTCTTCATCTGGCACGCGGGCGAGGAAAAAGGGCTTTGGGGAAGCGAGTATTTTTCTAACAATCCGACCGTTCCGATTACATCGATCATCACGCAGCTTAACGTCGATATGATCGGCCGTTTCCAGAATCCGGGCGACGAGAACCATCCGCAGAACAAGAATTTGCCGAAACCGAACGAAGTATTTACCATCGGTGCCGCGATGATGAGCACCGAACTCGGCCAATTGAGCGATTCGGTAAACAAGTCGTTCCTAAACCTCAATTTCAACACCCAATATGACGGCCCCGACCATCCTGAGCAGTTCTTTTACCGCTCGGACCATTTCAACTACGCGAAGAAAGGCATCCCCATCATATTCTACATGGACGGCAGCCACGCGGATTATCATCAGGCGTCCGACTCGATCGAAAAGATCAATTTCGTCGAGATGGAAAAGGTAGCGAGGACCATCATGGCGACCGGCTGGACGCTCGCCAATTCACCAACGCGGCCAAAGGTCGATAAACCGCTGCCGGCATCGGTTAGGGGGAACTAGTAGGCGAAAAGGAGTGGAACGTGTTATAAGGCAGAAACACGACCGGTAGGGAGTGTGTTTGATCATACTTATCAAGACTATATGAACCGACTCAAGACAATAATCACAATTTCCCTGGTTCTCGCCGCCCACGTTTCCGCCCAAATACCCGACGACAAGACAGCCGCCATTGCCGTGGTCAACCAGCTCTTCGACGGAATGAAGGCGAAAAGCGTCGAGCAAATGAAAGCCGTATTCTCGTACGACGGCCAACTGTTCGCGATCGACAAACCGCGTGACGGCAAAGGCATTTCGAAAACAAGAATTTTATCGGGCGAGGCGTTTGCCAAGATGATATCCGAGGCAAAAGGGCCGGATTTTATCGAAAAAATGCCGTCACCCGAAGCACGGATCGCCGGCGACCTCGCGATCGTAACGGGACGCTATACTTTTTACGTCGGCGACAAATTCTCGCACTGCGGCACTAACACTTTTAACCTCGTTCGCACCGAAACCGGCTGGAAGATCGCGAACGGTGCCTCGACGCTCGAATTCCAATGCGAACGAGATCTCAAGGCCGTCGAGATCGCTAAAGTAGATGCAGATCCAAAGGACGTTTCGACCATCGACGGCATCGTCAAGGCATTCTATGAAACGATCAGCGGCCCGAAAGGGCAGCCGCGGCAATGGTCCCGCGACCGCACGCTCTATATGCCCGACGTCCGATTTGTCGGCATGAGCGAGCAAGGCGGCAAGATCCGCGTCGGCATTATGAACCACAACCAGTACGTGAATGGCACAAATGAAAACTTTGTCACAAACGGCTTCATCGAACTCGAGATCAATCGCATCACACGCCTCTTTGGCAACATCGCTCACGTATTCTCGACCTACGAATACACAAACGACGACAAGACCGACAAGGGCCGCGGCGTCAACAGCATCGAGCTGTACTGGGACGGAACTCGCTGGTGGATCGCGGCGGCGAGTTGGGACGAGGAACGCCCGAGTAACCCGATCCCGAAGGAGTTTTTGCCGAAAGGCAAAAAGTAGAACGAACGGAGTTATTATGAGAGCAAAGTACCTATTTCTAATCGCGGTTATCTTTTTAGGTTTAGCAACTTACGCTCAGGCGCAGACAAAACCCACTCCAATTTATTACTTCAACCCGCATTGGTCATCCGTTGGCAAGAAGATCGTGTTTGAGTCAACCAAAGACGGCAAATCAGCTATTTACACGATCAGCACAGATGGCTCGAATCTTCGCAAACTTACCGACAGCAATGTGACCGATGGACAACCCCGCTGGTCTCGGGACGGAAAACAGATCGTCTTTTATTCAGACAGGGATGGTCATATGCAGTTGTATGTGATGAAAGCGGACGGCTCTGATCAACGCAGGCTGACGGATACCAACGAATTGGACTATCTTCCCGATTTTTCGCCCAAAGGTGACTTTGTCGTTTTCCAATCGCGAAAAGAACGACCCGGAATTGCCCACGACATTTATATAGTTGGCTCGGACGGATCAAACAGAAAACGCCTGACCGATGAAAAAAATGGTTATACCAGCCCCAAATGGTCGCCCGATGGGAAGAGGATCCTATTTGAGCGGGCCGTAGTGACCAAAAAATATTATCGGGATCTGTCGAGAGAAGAGATGGGTCAAATGAAAAATTCGACCGAGATCTATGTAATGGATAAAGATGGCACGAATCTGAAGAACCTGACCAATAACGATTTCGAAGATTCCACGCCGCAGTGGTCTAAAAACGGTAAAACAATCTACTTCATGTCCCATCGTGACGGTTCAACAAATATCTACGCGATGAATGCGGACGGGACAAGGGTTCGAAAGGTTGCCGACGGAAAAATTGTGACCAATCCGTTCATTTCTCCTGATGAACGGTATTTGGCCTACACCAAAGAGGTGGAAGGCAAATGGGGACTTTACATTTACGAGATCAAAAGCGGGAAAGAACGTCTGTTGATCGGCCGTTAGTTGTCGCACAATACAACGAAAGTTACGGCTTGCTGCATCTGATGGGCAAATACGATTAGAGGAGTTTTTCAATGAAAGCTGTTGTTCTAAGCATTTTCTTTTTTCTGGCGACGTTTCCCGTGTTAAGCCAGACGCAGCCAGTAACGGTCATAACGCCGGAAATGCGTGCCGAGGCAAATCGTTTTTATCAGGCGGCTGACTGGGCAAAGGCCGCTGCCGAATACGAAAAGATCGTCGCCATTGAACCAAAAAACCCGAATGCCAATTACAGGCTCGGGCTTACGCTACTGAATCTGAATAAAAATACCGAGGCTCAAAAGCACCTCGACATCGCGGTTACGACTTCGCCAAATCCGGTCTTCGCCCTCGCATTGGCACGTGCCTACGCTCGTGCAAATAATAAAGCGAAAGCGTTTGAAACGATCGAAAAAAGTACGACAGTCGGCGGCATCGCACCTGAAACGCTCACGTCGGAAATGGATTTTGCCGCTTGGAAAGACGACGCGCAGTATAGGGAACTGTTGCGAAAGAGCGATCTCGCGGTAAATCCTTGCAAGGCGTCGCCCGAATTTCGCCAATTTGATTTTTGGATCGGCGAATGGGATGTCAAAAATCCGCAGGGCGTGCCGTCGGGTTCGAGCAGTATACAGCTCATTCTGGGTCAATGCACGATCTTTGAAAATTGGTCAGGCGGTGGCTCGAACGGCAAGAGTTTCAACATCTACGACACCAACGATAAGAAATGGCATCAGACGTATGTCGACGACAAAGGGACGTTCTCACATTACGTCGGCGGACTCGTCGATGGAAAAATGGTCGTCGTCGCTGACACGGTAGTTGCCGGCAAAAAAACGTGGGCGAAGATGACATTCTCAAAAATGCCGAACGGCGACGTCCGCCAGTTCGGCGAAAACTCGACCGACGACGGCAAAACGTGGGTGGCGTCATTCGACCTCATCTATTCGCGCAAAAAATAAGCGGGAGAAAATATGAAAACCACATTGCAAACATACCTTTCCGTCGCGGCCATCACGATCTTTGGAGCCATGGCACTATTTTTATTAAACGGCTCGCGATTTGAAACGGCCATCTCAGCTCAAACAAACCCGACGCCGACGCCCGTTCCCGCCGAATTCGATAAAAATGCCGCTCTCGTCAAGCTTCGCGAACAGATCAAAGGCAAGGAAAAAGAACCCGCATCTGCGGTGTTCAAAAACATCCAGACCATGAAGGACCGTCCAGCCGGACAGCTTCTCGCCGTGATGGAATTTGGCTATTCCCGCTCGCTCGGCGTCACTTGTACGCATTGCCACGTCCCCGAAAAATGGGAATCCGAAGAGAAACCGCAAAAACAAGTCGCCCGCGATATGTCGGGAATGGTCGTCAAATTAAATGGCGATTTGCTCAAGAACATCAAAAATCTCAAAAGCGCGACCCCGACCGTAAATTGCACCACCTGCCACCGCGGCCAGATCGTCCCAGCGCTAAATCTGCCAATGCCGCCGAAGACTTAAGACGGGATCTTCTTGATCAACAATTTTGCAGCCGGTAAAACCGTTCTCCCGGCTTTTTCGTTTAAAACAGCATGAAATTTCTTATAACTGGATTCCTACTCGTTCTGTTCGCTATTCCGTCTTTCGCAAACGATATCAAGACCGGCGAAGACGTCATCACCGCCATGCACAAAAAGTATGACGGCAAGTGGTACAAGACGCTGACGTTTGTGCAAAAAACGATCACGCACAAACCGGACGGCACCTCTACCTCCGAGATCTGGTACGAGGCGATGTCCGTTCCCGGCAAACTGCGGATCGATATCGACCCGCTCGACAAAGGCAACGGCCTCTTATTCGCCGACGGCAAGCTCTATTCGATCAAGGACGGCAAAGCCAATACCGGACGAGCGTTCGTCCATCCGCTGATGGTGCTCGGTTTTGACGTTTACAATCAGCCATCGGCGACAAGTATCGCCCAAGTGAAAGGCATCGGCATCGACCTATCGATCCTTCGCGAAGACACGTGGCAAGGCCGCAGCGTGTACGTCGTCGGTGCAAAACAAGGCGACATGAACGCCAATCAAGTTTGGATCGATAAAAAGAATCTCTATTTCGTCCGCCTCATTCAGCTCGGCGGCCGCGATAAAAAGATCGTGCAGGAAACGCAGTTCAACAAGTACGAAAAAGTAAAAGGCGGCGGCTGGGTATCGGTAGAGGTCGTATTTTTTGTCGACGGCAAAAAAACAACGACCGAAGAATACACCGATGTCCAGGCCAATCCCAAACTTGATCCCGATCTATGGAATCCTGAAAAGTGGATGACCGTAGACCGGACATACTACAAGAAGAAGTAATTTCCGAAGATCGGAGAATGTTGTGAGGAAACAGTAGACTCTTGTCCTAGGTTGACTTGGCCATTCACTTACGGCGAGTGAAGTGTATTTTGGTCGATTCGGGTTTCGATCGTTTCCTGAAGTTCCCGAGGCAGTGTGCTGAATAGGTCAACTCCGGCCTTTTCCTCGATCGAGCGAACAGTTGTCTTATAAGTTTCCCAACGGACATCGGCGATGCCTTCGATATTGGGCATATCGACGGCGATGATCCGCGTGGAGTCGGTAATTTCCGTCCTTCCGCTCCGCAAAACGACGATCACTTTCCAGCAATTTGTTGGCACGGTCACCTTTCCGCGAAGCCGTTCTTTATCGCCGTAAACGCCCGCGATCGTGTAGATCGTATTGCCGCGTCGGGCGAGGCCGCGAGAGTAGGATTCCAGTTTATTCCACGGAAATTGGTTTAGATCGCCGGTTTGCGGGACGATATTTGTCATCAGAAACGTCTGTTCGTTAAGGTCTTTGTTGGCAAAGCGGTCGGCACTAGGCACCATGTGCCCGCGGTCGTAGCGGCTGCCTGAGTAGTCGTAATAGGTGATGCGCCGAAAGCCATTTGGCAACGTTTGGTCGGGCTGGAAGTCGGTTCGCGGCAAACGGTCACCGAGATCTGCGCCTGTGGTGCGCCACGCTACCCAATTCGCCGTTCCGCGGCTGTTGTTATACGAGAGCACGTGCGAATCGTGGACTACGAGGTAATTGTCAGCGTTGCTCGGATCGGTCGTGGCGTTGGAAGGATTGCCGAACGGCAGCAACTCGGTCGGGTTCGCCGTTGTCGGCGTCACGGAAGCAGAATTGTTGTCTTTGCTGTCGGTCCGGGCTGCCCATCGGCCACAGCCGGCATTTGCGAGGAAACACAGGCCCAATGCGAAGCTGAGAATTGTAGAGAGCATTGCCTTCATATCGAACGAGTTTCAAGTTTAGCAAAACGGCGTGGGAACCTCAGATTAAGCGTATCGAGGGCTAATACGCTAAAATAGGATCAGTGACCGAGAGAATACACATTACAGGGCTGAAACAGGCCGAACTCGAAGCCCTGGCGGCCGATATGGGCGAACCGAAGTATCGGGCCGTTCAGGTATTTAAGGCGATACATGAGCGCCGTTTGACGTCGTTCGATGACATCACCGATCTGCCAAAACGCTTTCGGGCGAGGCTCGAAGAGTCTGCGGATATATCGTGTCTGACCGTCGAATCAAAATACGTTTCGACAGACGGTACGCGGCGTTATCTTATGAAAACGTCCGACGGATATCCGGTCGAGACGGTGTTTATCCCGACCGAGAGCCGCGATACGATCTGTTTTTCGTCGCAATCAGGCTGTCCGCTGAAATGTGATTTTTGCCTTACGGCGAAGCTCGGTCTGCTCAGAAACCTGACCACGGGTGAGATTGTCGAACAGATAATTCTCGTTCTTAACGACGTTTACGGCGTCGGCGGCGAGACGCCGCACGGAACGAATCTCGTCGGCATGGGAGCCGGTGAACCATTTCTTAATTTTGAAAACCTGATCAATGCTCTCGAAATTATGTCGAGCGAAAACGGCCTGTTCATAGTGCCAAACCGCGTAACGATCTCGACCGCCGGAATCGTACCGAAGATCTACGAGTTTGCGAAGCTCGAAAATCGGCCGCATCTGGCGATCTCGCTGTCGTCGGCAAAAGAAGAGCTTCGCAATACGCTGATGCCGATCAACAAGAAATGGGATCTCGACGAGTTGATGACAGCGGCGAAGGAATTTGAAGGGAGTTTGCGCCGAGGCGAACGGTTCACGTTCGAATACGTGATGCTCGGCGGCGTAAACGATTCCGACTTGGATGCCCGCGAACTGGCGTCATTGCTCGACAGATATCAGCTCTCGCGAGTCAAGATCAATCTAATTCCGCACAATGGTGCCGAACAGCTCGATTACAGCACGTCGTCCGAAGAGCGTGTCGACCGATTTAAGAAAACACTCGAATCTCGTGGTGTTTCCGCATATGTCCGCCAGCCTCGTGGGCGCGACATTTATGCGGCTTGCGGGCAGTTGGCGGCTAAAGCTAGTTAGAGTGCGCGATTTATCGCGTTCTTACAGGCTGAAGCCTGCACTCTGAACTTTTAAGATATGGAACTTCTAATACCAGGCCTCATCCTCGTAGCGTTGATGGTTTACGCTTCGACCAAAATAAAGAAGACGGCCGCGGCGGCGTTTGAGGCCGAGACCATCGAGACTGATGACTTTGTGCTGGAAAAGCCCGAGGGTTTTCTCAATATCTTGAACCGCGACCCGGCTCTTGAAGTAGATGCATATTCGCGTGAATTTGGGGTTGAAACGACCGCAGACATTAGGCAGGCCCGAATCGAAGTGCGGCACTATCGTGTCTGTAAGATGGATGAAGCGATCGCGATCCTCCAGGAAAAGTCGACGATCAAATCAGATATTTCAGAGGTGATCAACGAACGAAAATATCGTTTGATCGAGGCCGAGCGGATTGAAAAGGGAATCGGTTATTGCGAGACATTCAAGCTTACGGAGAAAGGTAAAGACGTTTTCGAGCTAAAGGTCATCGCTCTCGAAGAAAAAAATGACGATATCTCGCGTAAGATCGATGACATCGTTTTAAGCTTTGCGGTGAAATAAATACAACGTATTCGGGCATATACTACATCAGGTAAATATTATGAAAATGACAGTTTTTAGATCTTTTGGGTTAGCTATACTTGTTGTCGCGGCGGGCATTGTGTCGGCAAACGCACAGTCTGTGAGTGGTTCGATAGCAAATGGAACTGTGGAAAAGGGCAAAGCCGCAAGGGCGACAGTGGTTTTGAGCATTCCGGGCGGATATCACGTCAATTCCAACCGTCCGGGTGCCGAGTATCAGATTCCGACTCGTGTTACGGCCACCTCGCGAGGGGCGAGGATCGGTGCTGTCAGCTATCCGCGGGGCAAAAACCGGAAATTCTCATTCTCAGAGAAGACCATTAATGTTTATGACGGCCGGACGTCCTTTGGGTTTAATGTCACTGTGCCGCCAACCTACAAGGGAAGCACCGTGACGGTCAACGTCAGCGTGAAATATCAGGCGTGTACAGACGAAGTGTGCTATCCGCCGAAGACAAAGACGCTGACGCTTACTGCGCGTGTGAAATAGCTAGGGCTGGCGGCCAATGACGGAAAGCAGGCGGCCGGTCTTGCCGTTCTTTTTCTTTTCAACGCGATAGGAAAAGAACAGATCTACGCGTTCCATCGTGCAGAATGGTGCGGTGTAGATATTTTCGTCCTTTAGTCCGGTGGCGATGAGTTGGTCGCGATTGGCAAGGTGAAGGTCAACGAGAGCGTGGCCTTCGCGTGTCGCGGCGAAGTATTTCCCTGACTCTTCGAAGTTCGAACCAAATTCGTCGATCACGTCTTGCCCGATCTCGTAGTTTCGTCCGCATGCCGCCGGGCCGATGGCGGCGATCATGTCTTTTGGATCAGAACCGTATTCCTCGATCATTCGCTCGACGGCCTTTCTAGCGATCGACCTGACCGTTCCTCGCCAGCCGGCGTGAATGGCAGCGTAGGCTCTGGTTTTTGGGTCGCCGATCAAAACAGGCACACAGTCTGCCGTCTTGGCTCCGGCCAGAACGCCTTCGATATTAGACATTACGGCGTCGGCATTTTCCTCGGAATCACCAATGTCATTGACCGATCTGAGCAATTTAATGTCGCTACCGTGCATCTGCCAGACGGTAGCGAGCTGATAGTCGCCGTCGAATACGGCTAAGAAACGACGGCGATTCTCGTAGATATTGCCCGCTTCGTCCTCGCTAAAACCAGCAAGATTGAGGTCGCCGTCCGGAAACGCCGAGACGCCGCCAAGACGTGTCGAAAAGCCATTCGTAAATCCTGCATTCTCCAAGGGAAGACAAACCAAGACCTTAACGCCACCACGCTCTCGCCAATAGAAGCCCGATTCTGCTAAAGTTTCATCAGTCTCCGTTTGGGGCTTTGGACTTGGGACTTGGGACATGATCGTATCAATCGGCATCGACATTGTTGAAGTTTATCGCATACGCGAAACGATGGAAAGAACCCCGCGGTTTACCGAGCGGGTTTTTACAGCGGGCGAACGCGAGTATTGTGAGAGCAAGGGAGCCGCAGCTTTTCAGAGCTTCGCCGCAAGATTTGCCGCAAAAGAAGC